>JAJRPH010000398.1 GCA_024280875.1 Deltaproteobacteria bacterium
TAATAAAAAAACCTCGCCGGAGGCGAAAAATAACAAAAAAACCGAAAACGCTATCTCAAAAAATAAAATTGCAAGTATCATATTAATAATCAAGGTGTTATATTGTAGTAAAAAAAGTTAACCGGACAGCAGTGATTGTATTTGTCGTCTTTTAGTTTAAATTTTATCATTGACATTTTATCATAATTTTTGAATTAATATATTGAATCAATACTATATTAACGTAAAATAGGAAGTCGCTGAATTTTAGTTTACCTATCATTGCGAAAAAAACACAATCGCTGTAATCTCTTAGTTTAATAAAATTCCTTTCTGCCTCATTGCAATAAAAGGTTGAAATAGTAGATTTTCATTCCACAATTAATTCATTAAAGTAAAAAAGGTGAACATTTGAATTATATAGAAGATATTAATAAATTTATCATAGAAAATTTTCTTTTTGGGGATGAAAACGACTTAGAAAACGACGCCTCTCTTCTTGAAAACGGTATCATTGATTCTACCGGAGTCTTGGAGTTGATATCTTTTCTTGAAGAAACATACGATATTACAATAGAAGATGATGAAATGATTCCAGACAACCTTGATAGTATGGATAATATCAATAATTTTTTAAAAAAAAAATTAAGTGATTAAATGTGTGGTATAATAGGTATCTGTCATATCAATGGTCCAGGAAAAATTTCTCTGGATACGCTTAACAAAATGACTGCTGTTCTGCGGCATCGGGGGGCGGATGAATCAGGTATCTATATTGATAACCATATCGGATTGGGGCATGCACGACTCTCAATTATCGACCTAACCAGCGGAACGCAACCCATTCATAATGAAGATAAAACGTTATGGATTGTATTCAACGGTGAGATATTCAATTATCCTGAGTTAAGAAAACAACTCCTGAATGATGGGCATCATTTTTATACGACAACCGATACGGAAGTTGTTTTACATTTATATGAAAGAGACGGATTGAAATGCCTGAATTTATTAAACGGACAATTTGCTTTTGCAATCTGGGATTCATCGAAAAAACAATTATTTCTCGCTCGTGACAGAATGGGGATCTGCCCGCTTCATTACACTATACAAAACGGATACATCTATTTTGCCTCAGAAATAAAATCTCTTTTCATGGAAAAAAAAATCCATCGAGAAATAAATCCGATCGCTTTGGATCAGATATTTACGTTCTGGGCACCCCTTCCAAATGTTACCGCATTTAAAAATATCAATGAATTAGAACCCGGTCAGTTCCTACAAATTGATGAAGACAATATTAACATTAAAGAATACTGGCACTTTCCAATCCCGCCCCGTAATGAGCATATTGACCCTTCTCCTGAAGAACTAACTGAAGAATTGACGCATTTATTATCAGATGCCGTGCGGATCCGATTAATTGCCGATGTCACGGTGGGATCCTATTTAAGCGGAGGACTGGACTCTTCCGGAATAACCGCACTGATTGCAAAACAATTTAACCATGATGTCCAGTCATTTGGCATCCGATTTGAAGAATCTGATTTTGATGAAAGCCCCTATCAAAAACAACTCGCTTCATTTTTAAATGTCAACCATAAAGAACTTGCAATATCCAATGATGACATCGCATACCATTTTTCTGAAATTTTATGGCACTCTGAAAAACCAATTTTAAGGACGGCACCGGTTCCTCTTTTTTTGTTATCAAAACATGTTTCAGAAAACGGATTAAAAGTTATCCTGACCGGTGAAGGTGCAGATGAAATCTTTGGCGGGTATAATATATTTAAAGAAACACTTATTCGAAAATTCTGGGCCCGAAAACCTGAAAATCAAAATCGTGCGGACCTGATCACCCGGATTTATCCAAATATCTTTAAAAATCCATTATTAAAAAAGTCCCTGATCAAATTCTTTGCCCAGGGATTGGATAAAGCAGATGATCCTTTATTTTCACACCTGATTCGATGGAACAATACCAAACGGATTAAAACGTTTTTTTCCGATGACTTAAAAAAAGAAATTGGAGAGTATGATTGTATAGAAGAAATACGGCAGCTGATACCGGATCATTTTGATACATGCAGCAGCCTCACCAAAGCACAATATCTGGAAAGTACCATTTTTTTAAGCAATTATCTTCTTTCTTCTCAAGGAGACCGGGTGGCAATGGCCCATGGAGTGGAAACTCGACCGCCGTTTCTGGACCATCGTATCATTGAATTTATGGCTCGTGTACCTTCGGTGTGGAAGATTTTAGGCTTAAACGAAAAACACATCTTAAAAAAAGTATTTAAAGGTATTTTGCCAAAAAATATTATCGATCGGCCGAAAAATCCATACCGTGCCCCAATCCAACAAAGTCTGCTTGCTTCGCATAATTCTGAGTTCATAAAGGATATGCTCGGTGAAACTGAAATTCAAAAAACCGGATATTTTAATACAAAAAAAGTTACCGCACTTATTAAAAAATTGAACGCCAAAAAAAATATCAATGAAGTTGAGGGGATGGCAATTGCCGGTATATTATCAACCCAGATCATTGATTATCAATATATCAAAAATTTCCCTTTAACTCCAGACTCACCATTTAAACCGAATATTATGATCGATCGTCGATCAGGCAATAACGGGCTTTTTGCCGGTAACCAATAAGGATGGACTTATGAACAACAATGCCGAAACAAAAAAAAAATTTCTGAATCTTAATTGTGAAGCTGAAACAAATAATATTAAGATCGAAATTCGACGCATAATGTCTAAACAATTGAGAAAAAGAGGCGTTGTGGTAGGTCTGTCCGGCGGAATAGACAGCAGCGTAACCGTGGCTCTCAGTCAAAAAGCAATGGGGAAAGATCGAGTAATGACATTACTGATGCCGGAGCTGCATTCTTCAGTTGATACACTCGATCTCAGCAGGATGGTTGCGAATCATTTTGGCGTACAAATTATTTATGAGGATATTACTCAGATTTTAGAGGCATTGGGATTCTATAAAAGATATAATGCAGCCATTCAGTCAATTATTCCTGAATACGGAAAAAACTGGAAATCCAAAATAGTTACCTCCAATATTCTTGAAAGCAAGGGATTTACATTTTTCTCAGTAATAGCAAAACCACCTGAAGGAAATGAGATAAAAAAACGTCTTGATCTGAAAGCATATCTTGAGGTTGTAGCGGCAACTAACTTTAAGCAAAGAACCCGTAAATTGCTGGAATATTACCATGCAGACAGATTGAATTATGCAGTAGCCGGAACGCCCAACCGGCTTGAATATGACCAGGGGTTTTTCGTTAAAAACGGCGATGGGGCTGCTGATTTTAAACCGATTGCCCATTTATATAAATCTCAGGTCTATCAACTGGCGGAATATTTAGGCGTCCCGGAAAAAATTATTAAACGCCCGCCAACGACTGACACCTATTCCCTTTCTCAGGACCAGGATGAATTTTATTTTTCTCTTTCCTATGAAAAAATGGACCTTTGCCTTTATGGAAAAAATAATAATATCCCTGCGGAAACGATTGGCTCACTTACTGACTTGACAATAGAACAAGTTCAACGTGTCTATAAAGACATAGACCAGAAACGATCAACAACAAAATATTTGCATTTACCACCCGTGCTTATAGAAAAAGTACCAGAGATTGATATTTAATTACAAGCCATAACCGGGTTGCCCCTTAATGCAGTCTTTTACTAACTTGACAATTTCCCCCCTTTTTGCCAATATTTTTCACAGGTTGTTTTCCAAGGCGAATACCGTCAAGTAATTTCTATAAATAAAATACAGGCTTGTCATGGATAAAGTACTCATCCTGAGCGGGGATGCTGATCATGTTCAAACCCTTAAATCAGGGTTGGATAAGATGCATCAGTTTGAAATAAATATCGCGACTAAGGGAGAAGAAGCGATTGCTCTTTTCGATCAGATAAAGTTTTCTGTATTTGTGACCGACATTAGCCCCCCAGGCATGGATGCACTTGATCTTTTATCTTATATGACTCAGAATCGCCCCAACACCCCCTGTATCGTCATGACAGACCATGGTAAGCCATGGTTTAAAGAGCGAATGGCACAACAATCTTTTCTCTATCATCTTGAAAAACCTTTCAAAATCAGTTCGCTGGCGACAGCAATTTTCGTAGGACTCAACTTAAGAGACGAGGGCAAAAATTTTCAGGGGATGACTATGGCCAGCCTCCTCCCTCTGATTGAAATTTTACAGAAAACCTGCCGTATGGAAGCAAAATCTAAAGAACAAAACAAAGGATACCTTTATTTTAACAAAGGCGTGCTCATCGATGCCCATTTCAATGATTTAAGAGGAGAGCTTGCTGCCCAGAAAATTGCTAAATGGGAACGCATTGCCATTAAATTTACAGAATTACCAGAAAGGCGAACCCGGACACGCGTCAAAACCCATCTGATGGATATTGCCGGTGCATCCTGGGATAGAGACCTGGTCGTTGTTGATCAGACCGAGAATGTAATCCCATTGTGCCGGGAAATCGAGGTGGAGAATAACACTTCTGCTACCTCCGGGGATACCGATTCCGATGCAATAAATGACCTTCTTGATGATGGCATCCCCTTATCTCCGGAAACTGAAGTGGAAAAAAACACTCCTTCTTCCCCCCGGAAAACCGTCTCTATTACAGTAGATGAGCAGTCCGATGATGTAATTACATTATCCCAGGAAACCGATGGAGAGAAAAATGTTCCATCTGCTTCCGGGGAAACCGCTACCGATAAAAAATTCAAGGATGACTTCACTCCGGGGTTCCGGAAGGAATCGGTTCATGGAGACAAGATTTATCCGACTCAGGAAACCGGTCAATTATATAAAAAATACAGCTTGGATGACAGCTCTAATTTGGGAATGGATATGTATCTCGAATATTATCAGCTCGCACAAAAACCGTTTCAAATCAACACCGATCCATCGTTTCTCTGGTTTGGCGAGAAACAAAAAGAAGCCTTGGCCACCTTGAAATATGGAATTCAGGAAAACAAAAGCTTCCTGCTCTTAACAGGCGATGTCGGCGTCGGAAAAACAACAATCGTAAAAGCATTGCTGCAAGGACTAGGCAAGAATGACCTAGCAGTTGTTATCCATGACCCCGTGCTGGATACCCTTGATTTTTTTAATTATGTGGCGAGAGCCTTCGGCTTGTCCGGTGATTTTACGACAAAGGGAGCCTTTCTTGACGCTTTTGGTGATTTTTTACTAAAGTCTTACTATCAGGGGAAACGGGTGTTGTTAATCTTAGATGAATGCCAATTACTCAGTCCCTCGTTTCTGGCTGAAATCAGGCTTTTTTTAAATTTTGAAAAGAAAGGGAGCACACTAATCAATGTATTTTTTGTCGGTCAGCTTGAATTCAATGATATTCTCCTTCTCCCCGAAAACAGGGCAATCAGACAACGAATAGCGGTTAATTATAATATTCCGCCACTGTCACTAAAAGAAACGGAGAAATATATTGAATATCGTTTGGCGATCGCCGGAACTAACAGAAAAATTTTTAAGGCGAGCGCAATACGTGAAATTTTTAATTTCTCAAAGGGATATCCACGCTTGATTAACATAATTGCTGACCGGGCTTTGCTGACAGGATACATTAACTCCGCCAAGCATATAAAAAAGGGGGTCATCAAAGAATGCGCCAACGAACTCGATATTTCACGGGTAAGTAAGGCTACTTTGCAGAAGAATAAAAAAAGAAACAAGACCATTACCATTTGATTTTCATAAATTTTATGCTCGGAAAAGTTATAAATAGAATTTTATCTTCCTTCTTCATCCTGCCTAATTATTGTTCATGCTGCCGGAGGCTATTGTGACAAAAGAAAGATTGTTGATCATCGAAGACGAGACCTCGGTGGCCAAGCAGCTCAAGTGGTCCCTTGGGCAGACGTATGACATCTCTGTCGCCGCTGACGCAAAAAAAGCACGCCAGTTGTTGACCTCTGGGATCTAGTTGCAACGCTTGATCTAGGCCTCCCCCCATCACCGGACACTCCCCATGAAGGCCTCAAACTACTGGAAGAGCTAAGCACCCTTACGCCGAATACCAAGGTAATCGTTATTACCGGCAACTCGGAACAAGAAACTGCCGTCACGGCTGTGGCGCTGGGCGCGGTTGATTTCTGTGCCAAACCGATTGACCTCAAAGTCCTACAGATTATTTTAAACCGCACGTTCAAGATCTACGCACTCGAAGAGGCAAATCGTCAGCTTCGCGAACAAATCGACCAGGGTGGATCACTGTGCGGCATCATCGGCGTATCGCCGGCGATGCACAAGGTCTTTTCTTTGATCAGGAAGGTCAGCGAAACCGATTATCCGGTTCTTGTCACCGGTGATTCCGGCACCGGCAAGGAGATGGTCGCCCATGCCATTCATACGCTAAGTACCCGTCGCCACAAGCCGTTTGTGATCATCAATTGCGGGGCGATTCCGGAAAACCTCCTGGAAAGCGAATTATTCGGTCATGAAAAAGGAGCTTTTACCGGTGCGGTTGCCAGAAAAACAGGCAAGCTTGAGTTGGCGGATTCCGGAACCGTATTTCTTGATGAAATCGGCGAACTGCCGATGCCGATGCAGGTAAAAATCCTGCGCTTCCTGCAGGAGGGGACACTTGAACGGGTGGGGGGGAAAGGTGTACTTAAGCTGGATGCCAGAATTATTGCGGCCACAAATGTCGACCTGAAGAAAGCCATCAGCTGTGGAGATTTCCGTGAAGATCTCTATTTCCGCTTAAACGTAGTGCCGGTCAACCTGCCCCCCATGAAGGAGTGACCGGAAGACATCATGGTGCTGGCCCAGCATTTTCTCCGCTCAGAAGCCCAATCTCTCAAGGCAGGCAGCGTATCATTTTCCCCTGGCGCCATGGCTGCCCTATCCGTCCATGACTGGCCAGGCAATGTCCGTGAAATTCACAACCGCATCCGCCGGGCGCTTTCGATCTTCACCGGCCAAACAATCACACCAGACGATCTGGGATTGGGCGAGTGCCAACCAAATCAGACTGCTGAGACATTTTATACACTGCAAGAAGCGCGCAATCAGGCCGAGCAACTCGGTATCCGTAAGGCGCTGATGATGACTGGCAACAACATCAGTCAGGCGGCCAAACTGCTGAATATCAGCCGCCCCACCCTGCACGATTTATTAAAAAAACATAAAAGTAGTTCATAATATAAAAATTCTCATCTTGGACACGGATCAAGACAGATTAACAAGATTTTTGAATTTATGAACAATAATATTATCGAGATTCAATTTGAAAGAAGTAACATATAATGTCTCCTAATTTATATAGGAAGAACATCCTGTGATCCGTAGAAAGTAATTTCTTTTCTCTTTATCAGTTGTTTTTTGATAAAAGTTAAGGCCTGGATAGGAAACAATACGAATGATGAAAAGGAGACCTTACAAAGGGAGGAAACCATGAAATCTTTTTCGAGAATAAATTTAACTTTTTTTGTCCTCTTGTGTTTTTTTGTGATTATCTTGTCGCAAGGCAGATCCGTGCTGGCAATTCCGACGCAATACCAGGGGGCGAACCTGCCAAAACCGGGTGAAATGCTCCTGACTTCGGAAAAGGATATCCCAAGACATATCTGGGTTGCCGGGCAATACCTGAAGGCTGGCAAATTCAAAAATGTTATCCCCATTTGTGAGCAGATACTTAATCTAAAGCCAGACCACATAGAGGCTCGCGCCTATATGGCGGCTGCGTATAAGGGCATGGGAGACGAGGAAAAATTTAACAAGGAGGCCAGGCTCATTAAGGCGCAGGCGCCAAATTCACCTGCGCTTTATCTATCTTTGGCCCAGACATATCTGGCACTGAAAGACTTCAAGAATGCAGAGAGTATGTATAAAGAGGGGATACTGACAGCTTCAGAAAAGACGGAATTACGTATGGGCCTGGCCGCCGTATACCTCGAAAAAGGACAGAACAAGGAGGCTTATGATCAGTTCAGAAAAATTCTAAAAAAAAGGACCTTGCCATCAAGCATTTTCTGAACGCCAATTTTGCCCTCTGCCGAATTGATCTGCAGAGAAAGGCATACGCCGAGGTCATCCGGCGCGCTAAAATCTTAACAGACCTTTATCCGATTCTTCCTGAGGGATACTTGTTTTTGGCAAACGCATATCTTGGAAAGGAGGAAACCGACTCGGCCATCAAAGTATATAAAAAATTAATGACGGCAGCCCCCGAATCTCCTATTTCCTATCAGGAATTGGCCCTGATATATATCGACAAGCTCAGCGATTACCAGAATGCCCTCAGATACGCCGAAGAAGCTGCCCAGAAATTTCCCAAAGACGCTAAATCACAGGATGTACTCGGGTGGGTTTACTACAGCAATGAAAAAGATGCAAAAGCTTTCACGGGATTTCAGGAAGCTGTTCGCCTATCGCCAAACACCCCCCAATACCATTACCACCTGGGTCTTGCTCTTCAAAAAACAGGAAACAAAGCCAAGGCAAAAGACACCTTTGAACAAACGCTCAAACTGCTCAATCAAAATACTTCCAAAGAGTTTGCAGAGGAGATAAAGAACAAAATCGATCAGTGCGAATAGCCCCTTCTTGTAAGGAAAAGAAAAAAGCCGCCTGAAGGATTCTCCCCCTCAAGGCGGCCTTTTTCTATTACCTTTTATGAAAATCTCTTAGCTTATAGAGACCAAATTCTCATTTATTTTTTGAAAAGCTTTCGCCTTCTGCCATATAACATACCGCTTAAACCAAAACCCATCAAAAGAATGGTCGCCGGTTCGGGGACAGCAGGAGAAGGTGGCAACGCTCCGCCGCCGATTTCGTAAAGGTGCCCTGAACCGGTTGCCCAGAAGTGCCCATTGGCGTCACCCCATACCTTCCAGCACTAACGCTTGGCCAGCATCTGAATAGGTATATTGCTCCTGCCACGTACCATTCAAAGCATAGCGTTGCATGTAGTCGGATGTCATGTCGGCCGCATAAATAAATTCCCCATCACCAACACCATTACCATCAAGGTCTAAATTAGCAATTTCTAGTCCATCCAGGTGTCCTCCACCAGGAGAAACAGTGTGGGATATTTCATGTACCCAAGATGACGTCGGAGTATCGTATCTATAAATATAACCGGATTCGTTAGATGCCCACCATGTACCGTCAGAGGCCCTGGCCAATTGAGATAAGTTTACGGAAGAAGCAGCAGTGATTTTGCTCACTGCGGTGGTGGTGAAGTCATAAAAGGAAACGTCGCTCTGGTCATCAAGGAAATAAAGCCCGGTTGCCGTTGCGTAAATTTCCGATACAGATTGACCACCTATTTCTGATACCGAGTAGGTGGTGTCATAGGATAGGGTTCTGGCTGCCATGGGCCCTATATTGTCATCGGCAGTACCTAAAATACCATCCAAACCGATATTGTCCGGGTGCGTATTGGCATCTGTTGTTGGGGTGGTCGCCGTGCTTACCGTATAGCGGTCAATCTGATCTCCCCTGTTCACATAGAGATAATTGCCATAGGAATCCACATCATAGCCACCCAGAAAGCCATCGCTGGAAGTAAAATCCGCATACATATAATACTCGCCTGCCGACGCATACCCGGCAATGCCCAACACTAAAATTGCCGTTACCCAAAAAATTAATATTTTTTTCATTTTCCCCCTCCTTTGCGATATTAAGTCTATCTTTTGATTAAAACTTTTGATTACTTTTGATTAAAAAATAAAAATCAGTTAACAATACATACAGTACAGCAATCATCATGCCAAACATTTAACTATTTGTTTTTACAGATATTTTTATGATATGCACCACATAATCTTTCACCCCTGTAAAATAATTCGACAGGCGTTAAGTGGGTCTTGGTACGACTCCTGCTCATAAAATGAAATAACACGCTGTAATACTATTAAAGAATAAAGGAATTAATGAAGGAAACTGGATAAAGGGCTGTCGAAATATTTAACAGATAAAAAAGCATGACATCAAGAGTTGACCGTCGGTCTTTTAAGACTTTTCAATGCCATTTTGATGTGGTGAAAGGCTCGATTCCAACCCGATTGCCGTTACCGGGCTTACGGGTTGATCATGTTGAAGCCCCCATCTTCAATCTCTGTGGCGGGCGTCTGAGTAACGGGTGCGCGCCCATTTTTTATTGACTTCCCCACTGCTTCAGCCGAAACACAGACTCGCTTTCACTATTTACCGTTCACTCGGACGGTGTGCTGGCTTTGCCGGACAAAAAAATCCCCTTGGGTGAACACAAGGGGATTTTGTGAAACTATATCTGATTTTATAATGCTGGCAAAACCTGTTTAGCTCTTTTTGCTGAGGCGTTTGCGGTTGTAACCCACCAAGCCGAGTAGGCCGGCACCCATGAGCAGAATTATGGAAGGCTCGGGGACTGGTCCAGGAG
Organism: Deltaproteobacteria bacterium; assembly: GCA_024280875.1. Taxonomy (GTDB): domain Bacteria; phylum Desulfobacterota; class Desulfobacteria; order Desulfobacterales; family Desulfosalsimonadaceae; genus SURF-3. Next base: position 10,420 of record JAJRPH010000398.1, read on the forward strand.
GTGGTGGTTCTTCATCAATATAGAAATTATCCATGCCAAAACAATAAGCATTTTCGCTGGAAATGGTGAAGGAAGAGATGCCTGAAAAATTCCCGTCCATCCAGTTTCGAACAATGCCATCACCGACAGATCCAAAGTTCGTGTAGTCTACACCCCAGTCAGAAGAAGCCAGCATGAGCGAGTATCCGGAATCGGTGGTAATGAAAGATCTTTCATTACCCGTTGCTAAACCTCCTCCCACCTCAGTATTGGACGTCATGTCTACATAGGTAAGGTCAAAATCAGAACCATCGACTTTGGAAAAAACGATGTCGATTTGGCTAAAGGGGTGGTCATGAATGACGCTATCGCCATATCCGCCGATCCCACCTGAAGCAGAATCACAGTAATAATCACCGATTGTTCCGTACCCTCCCACGAAATCAACCATGATTCCATCCTCAACATAGTAGTCCACGATCACTGCTGTCCGGTTAACTTTTTTTACTACAATATAACACCTTGATTATTAATATGATACTTGCAATTTTATTTTTTGAGATAGCGTTTTCGGTTTTTTTGTTATTTTTCGCCTCCGGCGAGGTTTTTTTATTATAAA
>JAJRPH010000399.1 GCA_024280875.1 Deltaproteobacteria bacterium
ACAATCGCAAGTTCCAGCCTGTAATCTGCAATATCATTTACGATTTGTTCGGTATCGCCGATGATGACTGAAATGTTGACGTTCTCAAATTTTTTTAAAAAATAACCAATTTCCTGCGGGAGGATATAATTGCCGGGGATTGTGCTTCCTCCAATGGCTAAACGGCCGCTGATTTTGCCCAGAAATTCGGCGATTACAGTTTCGGTTTCCTCAAAAAGTGAAAGGAGTTTACCTGCGTAATCATAGAGAAGCTCTCCGGCTTTGGTCGGGAGCGCCTGTTTTCCCAAGCGGTCCACAAGCCGGCACCCGTAATAATTTTCCAGTTCCTTAATATGGCTGCTGATAGTGGGTTGCGTCAGGTTGACAACTTTTGACGCATTTGAAAAACCCTTATGGTCGACCACTTTCTGAAAAACTTTTAAATGCCATAAATCCATGTTTGATGCCTTTTGCGAATTATTGAGTGAAAAAAAGCCACCGACGGTTTAAGCCAATTGCCTTTTATGAATGTGTATTGATTTTTTCAATAATAAAATGATTTTATATAGAAAATGACAATTTGTATTATTGAAAAATACAATATATATAAATAAAGATTTAAACGCAATCCCGGCTTTTTTATTTTTGGGATATAAGGAAGCCATGATTTTTGATTATACCTTAAGAAAGTAAGATCCTGATGGCAAAGAAAAAAGGTCCAAATTCGAGGCGTGCAAATCCTGAGTAATGATTTGTACTTAGCGTACCATGAAGAAACGAAGGATGAAGCGCAACAAAGAATTTGGACTTTTTACGATGCCATCTTTTTAGGAGGAATAATGAAACAGATAGACGCACGCAAACTTTCCTGCCCGGCACCCGTATTGGCGACAAAAGAAGCAGTAGAAAATGAGCAGCCGGAGATTATTCAGGTGCTTGTTGATAATGATGCGGCAAAACAGAATGTATCCCGTTTTCTTACATCCCGGTCATACCAGGTCGAAGTTCAGGCGACTGGTCCGGATTTTCTGGTTACGGGAACCACGAATGGCAAACCGGTCCCGGAAAAAGAAATAAAAATGGTTTCCGAAGTCGGTGAGAACGGAAAAATTATGGTCATGATAGCAACAGACCGCATGGGCTATGGCGATGATGCGCTGGGGTTAAAGCTCATCATCAGTTTCATCAAAACACTTAAAGAAATGGGCTCTGACCTGTGGAGGCTTGTTTTTGTCAATAACGGGGTCAAGCTGACAATAAGCGGCTCCGATGTGCTTGATGATTTAAAAGAACTGGCGGAAAGCGGTGTTCATATCCTGGTATGCGGCACCTGCCTGATGCACTTTAATCTTTTAGAAGAAAAACAGGTGGGGGAAACCACTAACATGCTTGATATTGTGACTGCGATGCAGTTGGCCGATAAGGTTATCAATATATAGGAGCAATTTTCAATTTCACCGCATCTACTGCGTCAAATGCCACCTCGCATAGCCAGCTATAGCGAAGCGGCATTTTCCTTGTATCTGCGGCAAACTTGAAAATTGCTTAACCGGAAGTGTTCTCGTTCCCACACAGGAGCATGGGAACGATAATATGCCTTGCATCTTCAGCAATCTAACCAATCCCTGTGGATGTTTGAGTTAACTTGCTTATTACCTTGAGAGTGAAAAGTATTTTTTTAACGAATGTGTGTTCATGCGATACTTTACTATATTTAATATAAATGCCTATATTTACAGTTTAATTTAAGTGTATTCTCATTCTCACAGTCCTCCGTGGGAATGCATATCTGACCATTGGGTAAATATACCCAACGACCCGTCAATCGAGAATGAAGTCAGCTGTTTTCGTGCAGGCATTATTTTTCAATGTGCAGCTTTTCGCTGTTCAGTTCCGAGATGAGCGCTTCCACTGTCCAGTTTTCCGAACTGGGGGTCAGAGTCGCCCATAACGGTTTCGGCAGCTTGAGTTTTTTATAAACGGACATGGTTCGGTGCAGTCCTTTTTCCGTCAGGCCGGACATAATTATCGCACGATCAAGTCCGCATTCGTCTTCCAGTCCGGATTGATGTGATCTTTTCACCATGTCTTTCATCAATTCCGTCCGGTCTTCTTTTGTTGTAAAAATAACCGGCAGGTTTTTAAATTTTTTATCATTAAACATTTTGACAATGGTTTTTCGTTCGTCTGAAGAAAATCCGCAAACCAATATACCCCTTGGGCCATACATTCTTTCTTTGGATTCTCCGACAACTTTAAGGGAATGGCTCATTTTGCTCCTTGCATGTGATGTCTGCCAACTTTTTGGGTTAATTTTTTAAAATCAAATCCAGCATATTTGTTTTTTTCGTGATATCACTTTTTAATTTATTTTTAAAGTGACTCATGAAAATGATAACATGATTTTGTTTTTTAACTAAAAAACCTGAAAGAGGGCACAATGACTATAAGGCGGCTGGAACAGCAGATACAGTTCATCATTGAAATTGACAAACTCAAGCAGATCGTTCGTCAAACCTATTTAACAGATGCTTCACGGCGTGAAAACTCCGTGGAGCATTCCTGGCACCTCGCGTTGATGGCAATGGTCTTGTCCGAACATGCCAATGATCCGGATATTGACGTTAGCCGGGTGATCAGAATGGTGCTGGTCCATGATATTGTTGAGATTGATGCCGGTGATACGTTTTTATATGACGACAAGCATTCTGAAAGTAAGATTGATCGGGAGATAGCAGCCGCCGATCGTTTATTCTCTCTGCTGCCGACAGACCAGGCAGAAATATTTCGCCAATTATGGGATGAGTTTGAAGCCCGGGAAACAAAAGAGGCCAAATTTGCTTTTGCCTTGGACCATTTTCAGCCAATGCTGCATAATGTGATCACCAAAGGGAAATCATGGCAGAAACACGGGGTTAAAAAATCTCAGGTGATTGAAAAAAGCAGACCCATGCAGGAAGGGGCCGAATCTTTATGGGAATACATTTCCGATCTTCTCGATTATTCCGTGGAAGAGGGGTATCTTTACGAATAGAGCCAATCAAAACCGTTTGAATAAAAAAATAATTACGGCTTTTAAAATCCGGAAAAATGTATTTTGTGCCACTTACAACGCTTTGAAAAATTCATTATATACTTTGTAATGCGGCGTGTCTTTGAAAGCAATGCGTTCAATTGAACGATTGTCAAAGCTGTAAATTTCAGCCTGCCGGCAGGACATGAGTATTGGAGAATGGGTTGAAATGATGAATTGCGCATTCCCTTGAGCGCTCATTTCATTCAATAAGCCGAGTAAATCAAGTTGTGTTTTGGGGGACAGAGCAGCTTCGGGCTCATCTAAGAAGTAGAGTCCTTTTTTATGATACATTGATCTGAAATACGCCATGGTTGATTGTCCATGCGACTGCGTTAGCAGAGATTCCCCGCCATAATATTCCAGGATCCCCGGACTGTTGATGGCCCATTCGTCAAGCAGCTGAGAAAAATTCCGGAACAATTCAGGAGAAAAAAAAGAGCTGGTTACAGACCCGTTAACCCAATGAATATCCAGGGCATGATGCAATCCATCCTCGAACTGGTTTGTCTCGTAACGTGCACGGTATACCCCTTCCCATATATGAATATTGCATCGACTGCACATTGCTTTGAGTAGTGTTGATTTGCCGCTCCCGTTTTCACCGGTAAAAACAGTGACCGGCATCGTTAAGTCCAGAGCTTTCGTCTTCTGCAAAATGGAAAGATTAAACGGATAGGCCTTACTTGTTGGGAATCGATTTTGATTAATGACGATTTTATTTATATGCATGGATAGTTTCCAATAGTTTACTGAAAATTTTCTCTATTTAAGGTCAAAATTAACTTGAACATTCATTCCTGGTCTCAGGGCAACGTATTTCCCATTACTTTTTTCTATTCCAATTTCATGATGGCCGCAGTATTGGCATTTTCGGGCTGTCACCCGACCGCTTGCTGAATCCTTGTTTGTTTCTTTGTCGAATGGAAATGCTTCATCCAATTCGCATAATACAGGTTTGAGCAGTCGGGAAATATCATCTGACGTGTTGTATTCAATCAGATGAAAATGCGCTACTTCCTCTTCGGTAATTCCCTTGATCATAGCAGACAGCTTGTTTGGCCAGAATCCGTTCTGGTATAAGGCGATCACCGGGATTGCTGCCAGCCCCATACGTGCACGAAGGTAGGCATGGGCGATTTCAATGCCGGTGCCCAGACTCGGGGTGGAGACTTCAAAAACAGCCGCGTTAATATCTGATTCCACAAACTCAATCATTTTATTTCGGATAAATACGGTTCGATCCCTGCCGACCGGGGGCAGCGGCCCGATGGATTCTTCCAGTTTATTTGCCGTATCATCAAAATCCAGGCCAGTGGTGTGCTCACTGATTACCTGAAAGCCGAAGGATTTTATCGATTCAATGATGGTTGAGTTAATGTGGGCCCTGTCACTTCGTTTCTCTGCCCCCTGAATGGCTGCCCCGTAAAATATTTTGTGTAAGTGTGTCATTTATTCTTTCCTGAAAATCAATTCTATGATTCCATATATCAATTTGAGCAAAAAAGTTTTCGTATTTTATCCATTTGCCTGATAGAATTTCAAGTACTGAATTTTAAATAAATTTTAAATAAATTTTAAATGAGTTAGCGTACCATGAAGAAACGAAGGATTAAGCGCAACACAGAATTTGGACTTTTTACGAAGCCATCAATTTTAAATAAATTTAAATGAAAAGGGACATACCTGATCGAAAAAATCTGTATTTTTGCGTGATGAATAAGGACGGCGACTATTATGTGGTTGATGCGTTTAATAAAGGGTGGCTCCGGTCATGGCAAAAAAACGAATGGAAAAAAAAAGATAAAAAACCGGTCCTGAATCCGGACTTATGGGAAATGGTTACTGCGCTGATCACTGATAAAGGACATAAAGTCAAATTTATCTGGGTTAAAGGGCATGCTAATAATACTGAGAATGAAAGATGTGATCAATTAGCGGTAACAGCGGCAGAAAGCAGTAATTTGCTCATCGATACGGAATATGAAAAAACAGCAAATAAAAATTGATGGCGGCGTAAAAAGTCCCATCTAATGCGTTGTAGCGGTTTTTCAGACTTTCAATATACTACATGTATTATTTCAATCCTGAAAAACCACTACGCCTTATATATGAAACTTTTAACTTAGCCATCCAAATACTTTTTACGGAATCATCAAAAGTAACCTTTGTCATGCAAAAACCTCTGAGCAAACAAACCGGTGTGATTGAAGAAACCATTTCCGGCATTGTGGATCGTGTCACGTTCCATAATCCGGAAAACGGCTGGACGATTCTTCGCGTTCTCCCGTTTAACAACCCGCATCAACAAGAAACCGTGATTGTTCACCAGACAAAAGTATTTGCCGGCGCCACAATGGAATTTAAGGGCGCATGGACATATCATAAACAATACGGCCGCCAGTTCCAGGCGATAGACGCCATTGAAAAGAAACCCGCAACTACCGCAGCTTTGGAAAAATATCTCGGCTCAGGACTGATCAAAGGCGTCGGCCCGAAAACCGCCAGAAAGATCGTGAACCATTTTGGAAAAAAAACACTGGATGTATTTGAAGAAGAAATTGAAAAGCTCACCCAGGTCCAGGGGATAGCCGACAAGAAACTGGAAATGATCAATAACGCCTGGACAGAGCACCGGGCGATCCGGGAAGTGATGATGTTTCTTCAGTCCCACGGAATCAGTACACTTTTTGCCGTTCGTATATACAAGGAATACGGGGATAATGCTATTGCGCTGGTAACGGAAGATCCCTACCGGCTGGCCGGAGATTTTTACGGAATCGGTTTTTTTTCCGCAGACAAAGTGGCGCTCAGCATAGGTCTGAGCATAGACAGTATCCAGCGGATCACCGCCGGCATCAAACATGTTCTGGCGGCCAGCAGAGATTTCGGCCATTGTTTTTTAACAGCGTCACAGATTGAACATCAGGTCCGGGAATTGCTGGGATTAAATTTATCAAACAGACTGCCTGATCTGCTTTTGCAAATGGAGAGAGACGGCCTTTTAATGGCTCGGGAGCT
>JAJRPH010000400.1 GCA_024280875.1 Deltaproteobacteria bacterium
AAAACACGAAAACTCCGCTATCGTGTTTTTTTACTGACGACGTATTCAATGGGACTTCGTCTGGAAGAAGCATTATCCATTCAGGTCCGCGATATCGATGCCGGCATGAAAAGGGTCCATATCCGCCGGGGAAAAGGACATAAGGACCGACTGGTGCCATTGAATGGGAACGTTGTTGACAAATTGTACAAACGACAGTTTGGCTAAGCTGCGATTAAATTCGTTATATATATCAGGTTGAGGAGTTTTCAAATTGGCATTTAAATAATCAACAACTCTCTCTCCAATCACAATACGTGGATATTGGGCTATTTCACTTTCGAGTTCATATGTATTTGCTACTGCTGCACCGTAAATTTCACCGGGATGCAACTCAACTCCCCAAGAAATATCAACCGATCCTCTTAAAGGTTGTTTTTTGCAGAGACCGGTAAAACATAAGCTGCCGACAGTTGCCAATAAATGGTATATCCCTCCAATGGGGCATTTAACAATTCCCTGCTGTAAAGACACAAAATATACTAAACCATCAGATCATCGTTGAGTTTTTAATTTGACTTCATGCATTTCGTCATAAATTTTTTGCTGATTCTCTGGCAACTGTTTTTTTAATGAGCCTTCAAATTTATATATTCAGTTGATAAAAAGTCTCTTGATTTTTTTAACATAGGATGTATATTTATTGTAATGATATTGTCATTACATTCGCACCAATAATTAGGAGTAAGCAATGGCCAAAACAGCAACAATCCAAACCCGTGTCGACCCCGCTGTAAAACAGAACGCACAAATAATATTGAAAAAATTAAACATATCAATGTCTGAGGCTATTTCAATGTACCTTTCACAAATAACTTTGCATAAAGGGATTCCTTTTGAATTAAAAATTCCCAATGAGATTACCACTAAGACGCTTCGAGAATCTGAAAATGGAAAAAATATTCATAAAGTTGATTCTGTCGATGATTTGTTTCAGGAGCTTGATAGTTGAATATACACTATACAACCCAATTTAAGAAAGACTACAAAAGGATCAAGAAGCAAAACAAAGATCTTTCACAGTTAAAAACCGTTATTGAAAAAATAGCTTCCGGGCAATCTTTGGAGCCAAAGTATAAAGACCACCAATTGACTGGCAATTGGAAAGCTCATCGCGACTGCCACATTGAACCAGATTGGCTTTTAATCTACCGAATCTCTTCCGACAATCTATATTTAGAAAGAACTGGATCACATTCTGAGCTTTTCAAGAAGTAATTCTTTCCAGAAGCGAACATTATTATTATGAAGAATTCTTCTTTTTGTCTCAAATGGCTTACATAGAAGAATTTCCTATGATTTTCAGTTTTAGTTAGTGGGTGGGTTTCAATTTCAAAAAAACTGAAGCCAAAATTGGTAAGTATGTATTGTTCGCCAGTATTGCAAAATTTTTCAGCATTGAACACTTTAAGATTAGCGTTTTATCTATCGTTGCAACAACTTAATTTAAACTTCGGCATCTGCCGGAGTGGCTGCTTTTGTTATAATCCGTGGATTCCTGTTGAGCAACGATAGATAAAACGCTAATCTTATTATTCAGGCTTATAACAAGTCGCTTTCTCTGGAGCCACTGTGGTAAAAAAATAAAAATTGTAAACTAAATTTTAACCATATAAATCACTTGTTGCAAATTCCAACCCCAACTCTTTCAGCTTTTCCTTATTCGGTTTTCCCGTTTCCCAGTCCCAGTTGCTGACCTCATAGAACTCCTTGAGCATCAGTTCCATGTCCGGCTCAATCCCGGCGGTGCCGCCTTCGGAAAGTGCTTTGCGGGCAATATCCGGAATATGGTCATCGGCTCGTGTGACGCCCAGCTTGTTGTTGATGGCGCGTTTTAAGTTCAAAGACCGTTCGCCGAAAGTCAGCAGATCCATGGTCTTAAAATCAACTCCCGTGATATCGGCCAGTATTGTGGCAATCATAGAGGCCGGGATGGGGGAGAACTGGCATAATGTAAAGCTGTTGTATAGTTCGCAAAAGCTCAATATTTTGGCTGTTAGTGCCCCTTTTTGTGCGGGGTCGTTTTTATCGGTAAACGTGATGCCTAGATTGAGCCCTACTTCATTGCCCGGCGCATCCAGGCTGTAGAAGGCTCCCTTGAGATGGCAGGCGCCCCGGGGCCCGACGGCATATGCCAGGGCAGCTCCCTGGTAAGCTCTCGGATCATGCATGGGAAACTCAAGGCCCTTGACATGGGCGGCTTCTTCAGGATCAACCCCGAGTTCAGCCGCCATTTGCTTGACGCCTTTGGACAGCAGTTTGCCGATACCCTCCTGGTTGATAATCATGTTGACGAGTTTTAATATCGTTTCACTGTCGCCCCAGGAGATTTCCATGCCTGCTTTTTCTTTCGTGAGGATTTCTTTTTCATACAAATACATGGCAAAGGCGATGGACACGCCGGCGGATATGGTATCAATGCCATGGGCGTTGCACAGGTGGTTGGCCATGACTACGGAATCAATGTCAAAGTTCATGCAAAGCGGCCCAAAAGCGCCGACGGTTTCATACTCCGGCCCATCCACCTGTTTGATAGTTTTTGTAAAATTTGGGGTAAAATCCTTGATGATGCGTCCGCATCCGATGGGACAGCCGGCGCATGCGTAATTAGACATGCGATAGCGCTCCCGAAATGCCGGGCCGTGTACTTTTGCGGCTGGGAACACACTTTTGGTAAAGTACTTGGCAGGCGCATCGCCCAGTCGCATGGCAAGGTCCATATAGAAATTGGTGCCGTAAAGTTTATATGCCTGTGTATAAGCGTTGCTTTTAATTGTGTCCCGCGCTTCATTGATGACATTGCCTAACCGCTCGGGGTTTGCTATCTTTGTTTTCATTTTTCCCGAAACAACCAGGGCTTTTAAATTTTTAGACCCCATTAACGCGCCCATGCCGCATCTGCCGGCCGCCCGGCCTTCATCATTCATAATATTCGAATAATGAACCAGTTTTTCACCACCTGCGCCGATGCAGGCCACGGAAGCTTTTTTGTCAACCTCAGCCTTGATTTTTTCCTGTGTTTCGTAAATGTCGCCTTTGCCCCACAGGTGGGATGCATCATAAATTTCAGCAACGCCTTCTTTTACATATACATAAACCGGTTTTTCGGCCTTTCCGGTGATCAGAATGCCGTCATAGCCGGTGCCTTTCAGGCGCATGGGGAATTTCCCGCCGGTTGTGGCCTCGCCCCACAAGCCGGTTCCCGGAGAGATGCCGCATATGGCGGCACGGCTGACCATGGGGACATTTGATCCGGTAAACGGGCCGGTGGCAAATACGATGGGGTTTTCCGGTGAAAGGGGGTCCATGCCGGGTTTTACAAAGTCATATATGATTTTAGCGGCCAGGGTTGATCCGCCGACATATTTTTTCTGGTCCGCATCACTGATCGGAATTTCTTCCGTTTTGCCGTTGGTCAGATCGATTTTCAGGAATTTCCCAAAATATCCTTTCATGGGGTTACCTCCGTCATGAATTGTTTGTGATTGTCTTTGGCATAATTTGAAACGATCATTTATGACCAGATTTCTGATTGCATATCCAAAAGTTTACCTTCGTAGGCACTTAAAAAAATGTCTTTAAGCTGATCCTGATTCAGGTCATACCATCCAAAGTAGAATCCCGGATCCGTGGGGGTCTGTTCTAAAATCATATCCATATTTTTTTCAAGGTCGTCCATTGTCACACCGGTATCCTTGAGGCCGATGGGAAGATTTAAAGATTTCATGAAGTTTCGGATTTTTTCGATCAGATTGGCAAGGCTCTTTTCATCCGAATCTTTGTCCCTGACGCCCAGCATATCGCAGAGTTCCAGGTATCGGTCGGTGACTTTTGAGTACACCTGGAGTTCATAAGTAATAAATAACAGGACCATGACGCCGTGGTGGATGTGGAACAGGCCCCCGATGGTGTGCCCCAGAGCGTGCGAAATACCGGAGCCGTCATTTGCCAGGGGGATTCCCGCCATCATGGCAGCCTGCTGCATTTTCATCCGGGGCATGATGTCACTGCCGTCCGCATATGCCCGGGGCAGCCATTTAAAAATCATTTCAATGGTTTTTTGTGCAATGGCCTGGTTGATTTCATCGGATTTCGGGGCCATAAAACCGTCAATGGCATGGGCCAGGGCGTCGGCGCCCGTGCCGGCGGTCAGTTCCGGGGGCATGCCGACGGTTAACGTTGGGTCCAGCAGGGCAAAATCCGGGACAAATTCCGGCAAAGCACCTGCCACCGGAAGTTTGACGCCGTCCGGAAAGGAAATGACCGCCACACCGGAAACCTCGGAACCGGTCCCGCTGGTGGTTGGGATAGCCGCCAGCTTGGCCTTGTTTCTCAGGTTTAACGGCACCAGCGGGCTTAATATTTCCAATTTTACATCCGGATGTTCGTACAAAAGCCAGGCTGCCTTTGCGGTGTCCATGGCGGACCCCCCGCCCAGTGCAAAAATAAGGTCCGGCTTGAATCTTTTGATATGTTCCGCACAGTCTTTTACCGTATCAATCGGCGCATCCGGCTGGGCTTTGGCCCATGTTTCAAAGGAAATACCATGTCTTTTTTTATAAGGGCTCATCACTTTGGATGCAAACCGGACCGCGTACTCGTCGGTGACGATAAACGCCCGCTTGCTTTTGCATTCCCTTGCAATCAGATCCACTGCATCCGGCAGGAGCTGGGGCTCATCCAGAAAAAGGTTAAAGCCGGAAAATACCCGCGGTACAAAAAACGGTTTCATCACATCTCTTAAAAATTCCGCCTGTACCATGGGGCCGCCCCATGTTTTCAGTAAATATTCATGTGTCCAGTAACTCATATTGCCTCCTGAATGTATAGGTTGTTTAGGTTGAAGGGGGTTTAGCCTGAAGGGTTGTCCGAATGGGTCATTTTTTTAAACGCTCATTCCGCCTGCCCTAAAAGCCTTCAGCCTTCTACCTGCATCCTAATGCTATTCTATGACAAAATTGATGGCCGCGCCGAACCATGTGAATGAGTGGATTTGGCCTTCTATGCCGACCAGATGGTTTTGAAGGGCATCCATGATCCCTTCTTCCCCCTTTTTCATGGCATTGAACCCGATTTTCGCATCCGCCCAGACCAGAGCTGCATCATATTCATCCAGTACTGCGTCAGATGAAAATTTTCCGTCCTTAAAGATGAAGCGTTTACCTTTTTTGTTGTCCTTTGTTTTGACCACAATCCGGCACTCGTGCCCCATGAGGAATTTTTTAAAGTTTGCATCTGTTTTTGATGATTTCTTGAATTTGGATGCAAGGATGGTGAGAAGTAATAGTAATCTCATCTAGTCTCCTTAAATAAGGTTAAAAATTTAGATAGTAGCTGAACGTAAAGGGGCTCAATTATAACTCTTCTGTCGTTACGAGCCACTCCCTTGGCGTGGCAGGGACGGTACTACCGAAATCTCATTAGCCAGGGGATTACTTCGTCGTTCGTTCCTTTCTCCTCGTAATGACAACATGGATTTAGGTGTTTCCGTTCAATATCTTGCTATCGATGGCGTGAATTTATTTCACTTTCGCCGAGCAGTTGCTTTAATCTCGGCAGGATCATGTATATCAATGAATCCTTCACCCACTCCATATATTGACGGCTTAAGGGTTCCATTCCCAGAATGCCTGCATAGTATGTGCTTGCGCCAAGGTAATTAATGGCCAGCGTGTTAAAACTCGTGGTTAACATTTCAATGTCTTGTTTTGAACTGCTTAACGGGATTGCCTGCATGAATGTATGGGTTGTCCGTGCGAAAAAATTTTGTATTTGCTGATATCCTGGAATGATTTCAGAATTTTCAGCCGGAACAAGGTTGAGTGTGATGATCCGGAGTGGTTTGGGGTGTTTTAAGGCAAAATCCAGAAAACGGTCTATATACAGAGCAAGACCTGTTGTCGGGCCTAATTTTATGAGACCTTCGAACCATGAAATGTTGGCTATATAGTATTTTTCGGTTGAAATTTTCAACACTTCTTCAAAAAGCGCGGCCTTGGTGGGGAAATAGTAATTAATCAGCGGGTGTGCGATTCCCGCAGCTTTTCCGATCATCCGGATGCTGGCAGTATAATACGGATAGTCGGCAAACACCTGTGTCGCCGCTTCAAGTATTTTATCCAGGGTCGGTTTTTTCTGCGGCCTCTTTTGTCTTTGAAAAGACGGTATTTTTTTTGAGGGTTTGATTTTTTGAGGGCTTGCCATAATAAATCATTATGCTTGTTGCGGATTGTTCTGTCAAGCAGGTTTTAACGGTCGTTAAAATTGTCTTGACAGACAGCTACTAACCGGTTAAAATTTTTAACGATCGGTAAAAAAATATTTTATATTATTCCATTAAATAATCGGAATGTTAGGGGGCGTGATGGGTTTAGAACAAATCAGAAAAGCCGGCGAAGAGCTGTATCATAAACTGCATCTTCCGACCTGGCCGGTTGGAATCACATACATCAAAAAAGAAGACGACCTACCGGAACAGGCAATACGGCCATCTTCCATCTTAATACCGGAACAGGCAATACGGCCATCTTCCATCTTATATTTCGCACGATCAGATATGTTTTTTCGAATTTAAATGCCGAGGTGTCAAAGCAGAGGCTAATAGCTTGATATTGCACCAAATAAAATAAATCTAGACTTTTGCCTTAAATTGTTTTACAAC
>JAJRPH010000401.1 GCA_024280875.1 Deltaproteobacteria bacterium
AAACTCATAGGAAACAGAGGTGAAACAATTTAAAACACCGACAATTTTTTTGTCCTGAAGTTTTAACGGAACCCCCACCATGGAAACCAGACCCAGTTTTTTTGCCATTTCCTTTTCTTTGAAACGCCTGCTGCGCATCACATTTTTAATGACAAGCGGTTTTTGGGTTGTCACGACATAGCCCACAACGCCTTCATCCAGGTTTAATGATCGGTCTTTGACGTATTCCGGTTCTATGGCCTGGGTGGCCTTAAGCCGGATTCTCGGCGGGTTGTCGTTTTCATCGATCAGCCAGAGGGAGCATATTTCCGCGCCGACCATTTTTGCGGTCAGCAAAACGATCAGTTTAAGCAGGTCTTCATGGAACAGGTCCGACGTGATGGCCCGGCTGATATCCATCAGTGTTTTTATGTATTTATCCTGTGTTTGCTCAACATTGTTTTTCATGAGTATATTTGTGGCAGATTTTTTTTAAAATATCAATAGGTCAAATATCTGTTTTAGGCCATATCTTCCAGCGGTTATATTCGTCATGCTGAATTCTCTGTTCCATCAATCATGGGAAAGCAAAAAAATTGTGACAAACCTGAGATCTAAATCATTCGGCCGGATTGTACCGTAATTATCTGCAATTTCTTTAAAAAGAAGTTCAAGCGCATTGCCGAGATTTTGTGATATTTCATTTTCCGCAATGCCGCTTTCAGATGCCAGCCATTGCAGGAGATCAGTTTTTTTTGAGTCTTTGATTTTAGACGACATTTCTCCCGGTTCCCAGAGATCCGCAAAGAACGGTTTAAAAAGTGTTAGCGGTATAGGAGTAATTTCTGGTGGCAAATCGATACAATGCTTGGCCCACAGGGTCATCAGGAGGTTCTCGCAGGTAATAAAACGGTCTTTTGAAAAAGTATTTCCATGGATGTCCATGCCGGAAAGCAGTTTATCATAGGCCATGGCTTCCGCTAGGATGCTACCGGCCATTTCAATATCGGCCAGGGTTTCAAATTCCCGGTAAAGCTCACCGGTTTGACCGATGTCATAAAATTTGGGCCGGTCGATTAACAGGCCGCCGATCACGCCAACCAGTCTTTCGCCCCAGAAGCTCAGCGGCAGTTTGTTTTTGTAAAACCAGCTGTTCTGCTGCCATTTTTTTGTCTGCTGCCGGAGATTGGCAATTCCGCCATACCCCGCACGGAATAGGTCAATTAATTGATATGTTTTGATATATTCATTTATTGCAACGTCAGGGGTGACTTTTTCTTTAGATAGCAGGCATTCAAGACCGATGCTGATAAATCCGCAGGCTTTTCTGACAATGGCTTTTAATTCATTCCGGCTGCGGACAGGACTCTGTTCTGTCGCAATCAATTGATTGCACACCCCGGCAAATTCAACCTGAAGCTGCTGCAGGATGTTGAAGTTTGTGATTTTAGCAAGGGCCCGGCTGAAAATACTGTCTTCGCCCATCAAGTTGGTATTATTGATCGGCACCGGAACGAAGGTGTCGGGTTCCGGCTGTTCGGCCATTACTTTCTTTCTTTTTTTCAAATGATCCACGCTGATTGGCTGAAATACGCCAACCGCTTCATGAAATGGCACAAAGCCTTTTTCTGCCAGCCGGAAATTCCTCAGGCGGAAGGCTTCTTCTTCACTTTCAGCCGAATTCACGTTGGCTGACCGGAGCAGTGTCTGTTGGTAAAAAACATGATCTATTTTTGCCAGGTGGTCCATCATACGGGTTAATAATTTTAGATGCAGTTCTTTGAATTCGGCTTTTGTATCCGGTGCATATTTGCCTTCAGGTATTCTGAAGTAGAAAATATCATCATAGGTGATAAAACCATCTTCAAAATCCGATGGATCCTGGTCATGTTCCCGAATGATAATTTCAATTGAGTGAAACAGCAAATATTCGATCAGGTGTGGTTTTTCCGTTGACGCCCAATAAATAAACCGCTGCGGATCAGCTTTGAGCATGAGATCCAGCCATTCGGTGACGGCATTGAGGTTGATCCGGTCTTTTTCCCATGTTTCAATGTCAAGAATATATTCCCACTGGCGGTCTGAAGCCATGGAAATTAGATCTAAGGCATCTTCCGGCCCGATATGGTGTATCAGAAAAAGCAGGTCTTCTTCTGCAAAGGAGTGAACCAGGGCATTGGGCTGGGGATGGTCTAAAATGGCATCAAGGGCCTGCATTCCCTCAAGCGAAAGAACTTGTTTCCGTTCTGCGGCAAGTTTTTCAAGCCGCTTTACGTGATTATTCCTGTGGTCAATATCATTTATATCGTCATTCATTGTCTGCTGCCGTTTGTGTATGTTTGTTTTAAAAAAATCAATATTATCACTATCGCCTGCGATTTCAACATCAAAAAGTGTATCCCTGGACGGTCATTTCCTGTTATTGATATGGGCGTTATTTGGTAGTCGGGTTAGGTGTGGAGATGTTAAAAACAGATGATTTTATCAGTATCAGCAGACCCGGAATGGCCATTAAGGCACAGGCGATGAAAAATGTTTCCCATCCCATGAACTTGACCGCATAACCGGTGGGAGCTGAGGCAATAACCCTGGGGATTCCCATCAGGCTGCTGAGCAGGGCGTATTGGGTGGCTGTAAACCGCTTGTCCGTCATCATGGCCATAAAGGCTACAAAAGCAACGGTTCCCATGCCGCTAGCCAGGTTTTCAAAACCGATTACCGCAGTCAGTGCGGCAATGCTGTGACCGAAATGTGCCAGCAGGGCGAAGCAGGCCGTTGAAACCGCCTGGAGGATTCCGAATATCCATAGGCTCGCATACATCCCGATTTTAAGCGTCAGAATACCGCCGAGAAGCGCTCCGGCGATGGTGGCCCAGAAACCGATCAGCTTGACCACCGCACCGATTTCGGTGGTAGAAAACCCGATATCCAGATAAAATGGGGTGGCCATTGCAGCGGCCATGGAATCGCCGACTTTGTATAACAGGATAAACGCAAGTATCCATAACGCTCCGGAACGACTAAAATACTCAACCAAAGGGTCGACCACGGCAGCTTGTAAGCTCTGCGGCGGATCCCCGTTTATTTTGGGTTCAGGGGCCAGAAGGGTGGTGATGATTCCCGGCACCAGGCATGCGGCCATGAGCATATATACCATGGAAAAAGGTATCTGGCCTGCCAGTATCAGACCACCACCGCCTGCCAGCAGCATTCCCATGCGGTATCCATTTATATAAAGGGATGAGGCAAACCCGAGTTCCGCATCGGGAATATCTTCGCGCCTGTAAGCATCCACTACGATGTCCTGGGATGCGCTGAAAAAAGTCACCAGAAATGCAGTAAACGCCATCAGCCCCGGATGTTCTGCCGGGCTTGAGTACCCCAGGCCGATAATTGAAATCATCAAACCGGATTGGGCAATGATTAGCCATCCCCGCCGCCGCCCGAAAAGAGGGGGGATGTAGCGGTCCAAGAAGGGAGCCCATAGAAATTTAATTGTATAGGGAAGTCCCACCAGAGACATGAGACCGATAACAGACAGGTCCACACCTTCGATTGTCATCCACGCTTTTAATACGTCGATGGTCAAAAGCAGCGGCAACCCGCAGGAAAAACCCATCATCAGGGCCACCAGCATTCGGGCGCTGAAAATAGTTTTGATGGTTTTTAGTTTGTTGTTACTCATGCATATCTATAATGATTTCATCCAAAGGCCGTTTGGGAACATGGTGGGTGCCGTTCTCATCCCGCCAGTACCGGATATTGCCATTGGTATCGACGGTGGACTCAATGATGATTTTTTCAGCCGGTTCGCCGAGTGCGATGATCAGCATGATGTTGAATTCCGGCGCAATGTGTAATGTCTCGCGCAGCCGATCCTTATTAATGGCGCCAATAAAGCAGCCGCCAAGTCCCATTTCAGAGGCCCCGAGCAGAATGCTCTGT
>JAJRPH010000402.1 GCA_024280875.1 Deltaproteobacteria bacterium
ATCATCACTCAGGATTTGCGCGCCTTAAATTTGGAGCTTTTTTCTTTGCCATCGGAATCTGACTTTTTACGAGTTTGTCAAGGCTGAAGGTAGAAGGGTGAAGGATTGTATCCGATGAAATCAATGTTCGCGCTGGTTGACTGCAATAACTTCTATGTATCCTGCGAACGGGTCTTTAACCCGAAACTTGCGGGCCGCCCCGTGATTGTCCTTTCAAACAATGATGGGTGCGCGGTGGCCCGTTCGGAAGAAGCAAAAGCCATTGGTATTAAAATGGGCGCCCCGGCATTTAAAATCCGTCACCTGATCAACGCCCACCGGGTTATGATCTTCTCATCCAACTACGCCCTTTATGGGGACATGTCCCAACGCGTTATGCAGACCCTGGCCCGGTTTACGGATCAAATTGAAATTTATTCTATTGACGAAGCATTTCTGAATTTTTCCGGACTGCGGCCGGACACCCGAACGGCTTACGGCCGACGGATCGCCGCAACCGTTGCCCAATGGAGCGGCATACCGGTTTCCGTTGGCATCGCACCGACCAAAACCCTGGCAAAACTTGCCAATCGAATGGCCAAAAAATCAGCCAAAAAAAACTGTGTACCGGCAAACCGTGTGATAGAATTAACCGCTCCTTCGGATATCAGAGAAGCGATCGAACAAATCGACATTGAAGATGTCTGGGGAATCGGCCGGCAATATGCCGACCGTCTCAAAAAATACGGCATCACAACCGCCTTTTCGCTGTCTCAGGTTAATGAACGCTGGATACAGAAAATAATGGGAATTAACGGCGTCCGGATCGTGAAGGAGCTGCGGGGCATCCCCTGTTACCTGCTTGAAAATCAGCCGGCCCCCAGAAAAGGCATTACCGTATCCCGGACCTTTCGCTCGGAAATCGATTGCTTTGATGATCTGAAAACCGCGATTATTACGTACACATCCCGCGCAGCTGAAAAACTGAGGGCACAGGGTTCCGCAACCAACATGATGCTCGTATTTGCCGCAACCAACCGGTTTAAATCACATTACGTTTTTCATACCGCCACCGTGCAGCTGCCGGTCCCCACCAATGACACGCCGGAACTTATCCATTACGCGGACCAGTGTCTGCGGCAAATCTATCAACCCGGAATTTTATATAAAAAAGCGGGAATAATCTTCAAAGACCTTGTCTGCGCATCCCCGATGCAGACCGGTCTTTTTGATACACGAAACCGAAAACGCTCCCAAAGCCTTATGCGATCAATAGACACGATCAACGCTGAAATGGGGAGCGGCACAATTAAATACGCCTCCGCCGGCCTGTTCCCAGGCCAGAAATGGCAGCCACTTTCCCGGCAGCGTTCTCCGGCGTATACCACCAACTGGAACCATCTTCCAAAAGCAGTATAATTTTTACTGTTGATCATCATTGATAACCTGCAAAAACCGGAAAAATTAATTACTATGATTAAAAATTCTTTCATCGAGCAGATGGCGGGCCAGCGTTTAATGGTCGGGTTTGACGGCACTGAGTTTAACAGAGATCTTGAATTTTTGATTAAAGATTTAAAGGTTGGCGGCATAATATTATTTTCACAAAACATCAAAAACCCGGATCAACTCACAACACTTTGTCAATCCATTCAGAATTTTGCGCTTAACTGCGGCCAGCCTCCTATGTTCATTGCCATTGACCAGGAAGGAGGGACGGTTGCCCGTTTGAGAAAACCCCATTTTAAAGAATTTCCAGGCGTCTGCGAATTGAAAAATGAATCGGATGCAACGGCGTTTGCCCGGGATATGGCAGCAGAACTGTCAAAGCTGGGCATCAACATGAATATGGCGCCGGTAATGGATGTTGTCCCAACAGACATTGACAGCATCATGGAAAAGCGAATTTTCAGCCATGGCCCGCAACGGGTGTCTGCCATGGGCCGGATCATTATCGAACAGCATCAGAAACAAAACATCATGGCAGTGGCAAAACACTTTCCCGGCATCGGCCGCACCACTTTAGATTCTCACCTGGAACTGCCGGAACTCGCAGCCACGGCGAACGATCTTGAAACGTTTGATTTAATCCCCTTTAAAACCGCCATCGATATTCAGGTATCGGGAATCATGCTTTCTCATATCCGCTATACCGGCCTTGATCAGCTCTGGCCTGCCAGTCTGTCGCAAAAAATTGCAGGCAATCTCCTCCGGCATCGGATGGGTTTTAACGGAATTGTCATGACCGATGACCTGGATATGGGGGCCATTAAAAATCATTATGATATTGAAACCGTGATTCAACAGATATTGGCTGCGGAAGTGGATCTTGCACTCATTTGCCATAAGGGACCGAATATTGAGGTTGCATTTCAAGAAATCCAAAAAAAAATATCCGGAGATAAGGTATTAAAAGAAAAAAACAGGCAGTCACTGAACCGAATCATGACCGTTAAAAATAATTTTTTAAACACGCCAAACACATGACGCATTTTCAGAACACATCCCAAACAGAACTGCTATTGTTCAAATTAGGGACTAAACGGCTACCAATCATTGCTGTCCGGTTAACTTATGAAAAATATCAATATGTTAAAAATATAAACCCCGGTCAAGTTGCAATTTTGGAAAATAGTTTTTCTATTTATTTTACAGCGATTGTTTTATTTTTGATTTTTTAATCTAAATTAA
>JAJRPH010000403.1 GCA_024280875.1 Deltaproteobacteria bacterium
ACCCGACTTCTTTTACAATAATCCGGCACATACGCACAAATTCACTCATCCGGGGAGATGTTAACGGGTCAATCGATGGAATTTTCTCATAGTCGTCTAGGTCTTTGATCACAGGATGATTATAGTCCGGATAGGGGGTGGAATTATCCGGGTATTCCACTTTCTGTCCGAAATCCGCCGCCTCAAGGGAAAGGTCCAGCATTAAAATCAGCAGGTCGCCCCCGACAAACCGCCATCCGTCAAGAAACACCTGCGCGGTTTTGTCCGCGTTCAGGGAATGGTCCGGAAATGAAATCCCGGATATCTGCCTGGCCCCTCCTCCAAGTATGGGGGTTACCGGAACCCGATCCGGTTCTTTATGTCGGACGCTGGTCAATATCCTTTCCAGACTGCTCAAAGACTGAAAACGGCCCCGGAGCCTGGAGGCACCAGCGGCAAAATCCAAAACTGAGTCGGGAATCGTTCCAAGGGGCGGCAATTCACCTTGCTTTAACTTTTTGATGGTATTAAGAATTTTCATTTAGATCTCCTGGTGTTTCCGTTTTTACTGGTCAGTGCAAAGTTCTGATTGTTGATCGGCTATTTGTTTTTATACACCTGTCGACGCAATTGTAGAGAAGCGGAATATATGAATTAAAACTGTGTCGAAATTTTTAGATTCCGTTGACAGACGGAAAAAATTATCAGAATAAATGAGCCTCTATGACAGAGGTTTTTTAAATTAAAAAAGGGCGGACAAGGTTCTTCGACGACCATCCGCCCTTTTTATAACAGAGAACCAGCTATTGGTTCTCAAGGACATGCATATGATAATCTTTTTTTCCGGCGTACTCAACCCCCTTTACCGACCCCAGCCCTTTTACCCCAGCCCTTAATTCTCAATAAATTTAGAATAGTACATTAAATTTATAAAATAAATTTGACAGAACTGATGGTGATATTAGGGGCTTTTATGACTCACCGTGAATTGCTGTACAATACCATAAAATCCTTGACATTGGTATTATTCTTTGATAAAAAAAATTAATCAATTGCAACGCAAGGTTGGGACGGAAAGTCACAAGTTTTTTATTTAGGCACGCTGAAGTCAGGTTATAGAGCCATTTATTAGCTTTCCACTCCACACTCCACACTCCACACTCCACACTCCACACTCCACACTCCACACTCCACACTCCACACTAATAATAGAGGTTACCGATGAAACATAACCTCATCCGCATCCATTTGAATATTCAAGCTGAAAAATTTTTCATGTAATACAAAGCCAGGGGGGTATCATGATGAAACATCAATTGAAATTCCGGTTTTTATTTACATTTTTGATATGCTGTGCGCTTCAACTTGCTCTATTAAGTCAAGTTTCAGCAAACGCAACGATTGATGACTTTGTCGGCACTTGGGGAGGCGTGGTGGGAAACGAATCCGAAAGCGGTTACATGACACTTAATCTGTCACGGAGTGGAGACCTGATAGTCGGTTCTTGGGTACATGATGTTAAATCACGTAATATTTCTGGAACAGTAGCCAACGGCGTGCTTACTCTTAAGTTTCCTAATCCAGATCCTTCTAACCCTGATTGTGCTAATTTTGATATTGATGCGGAAGCAACTTTAAACAAGAGTTTAACCATTATGATTCTGTGGGCGGAAGGCACCTTTTGTGGTACAGGGGGTGGTGGATATGGTGTGGCTACAGGAACCCTTACCAAACAACCCTGCACAGATGTTGATGGCGATGGGTATTATGCCGAAATCGGCTGCGGGACGGCTGTTGATTGTGATAATACAGATGCATTTGTTTATCCCGGAGCAATCGAGATATGCGATGATGGAATAGACCAAAATTGTGATGGCCATGATGAAACCCGTATAGACGCACCAACAGCTCCAAGGGGTTTAGCAGCCAATGCGGTATCCTATCGAAAAATATTGCTGAGATGGACGGATAAATCATCTGATGAGGACGGGTTTAAAATTGAGCGGAAAAAAAGGGGATGCGCTTCATCTTACGAATACACCCAGATCACGACCGTTCAAGGTGATAACAAGTATGAAGACGTGAATTTTGAACCGGATACCCAATATTCTTACCGGGTGCGAGCCTACAACGGTTTAAGCAACTCTGAATACAGCAATTGCGGTACAACCGTAGCCGGTATTTCCGGAACGCCAAGCGCGCCGGTAAACCTTGTGGCAACCTGTGTATCTTCATCAAAGGTGGATTTGACCTGGGATGAATGGTCCACCAATATGACGGAATTTAAAATTTACAGAAACGTAAACAATTCCGGATCATGGACACTTCTTGCCACAACAGGGCCAACTACCTTTAACTACAGTGATACCAAGGCTTCTGGCAATCAATCCACAACCGGTTATTGTTATTATGTGCAGGCGTGCAATGACAAAGGCTGTTCGCCCCCCACCTACACGGTCTGCATGCCGTTTAATCCCACGAGTTTAACAGCCACCGCTGGTTCAAACGGCAGGGTCGTTATAAACTGGACAGACAACAGTAGTAATGAGAGAGGTTTTGAAATATACCGGAAAACCGGCAATTGTTCATCATTCGCATCATGGGAGAAGGTGAAACTTGCTGGAATAGACAGGACAACCGTATCGGATAAAAAAGGCCTAATATCCGGCACAACCTATGCCTATAAGATCCGGGCATACTGCCGGTCATGGGGCCTGCCCTATGTATACGGATATTCTGATTGGAGCAATTGTGTTTCGATAACTGCACCATAAGAAAGTTTGAAAAACCAGGTTAATGAGGACAGCACTTTGTCTATCATGGTTGACAGGAGCTGATCCTTGAATTTCCGGCTTGGGGTCGGCTTGTGCGGCTTTGGGTCGCACAGTAACATATTGAAAAATCCCGAAAAGACACCTAAAAACACCAGCATTTCGGTCTTAATCGATTAATTTTCATGCCAAAACTGGCCGATTAAGGATGGTGGTTGCTGATCTCATAAAAATGTGTTCCCGGAATCTAAATTATTAGCTTTGCGATATGGCGTCATTGCTGTCCGGTTAACTTATGAAAAATATCAATATGTTAAAAATATAAACCCCGGTCAAGTTGCAATTTTGGAAAATAGTTTTTCTATTTATTTTACAGCGATTGTTTTATTTTTGATTTTTTAATCTAAATTAATA
>JAJRPH010000404.1 GCA_024280875.1 Deltaproteobacteria bacterium
AGCAATCAGCCTGATAATCTACGGATTCGGTTCGGCTGTCATTAAGTTTATGTACATTCAGGACCCTCACATGGGTGTTTTCCATCCTTTCTGGTTTGGAAGCCTTGCCGGGGGACTGATTTTCGGCATAGGGATGCTTCTTGCAGGCGGCTGTGCCAGCAGCTCTTTATGGCGTGCTGCCGAAGGCCATTCCAAGCTAATGGTCACGGTGATCACTTTTGCCGTAACAAATGCGGCTTCACATAATTTTCTAAAATGGGCCGGACTCAAGGGCAAGCTCGGGACCCCGTATTTTCTACCCGACATGATCAGCTGGCAGTTCGCTTTGCCGTTATTTGTTCTATTTTTTCTTGTGTGGATTATGATAGCCAACTGGAACGAAGAAACAGAAAAATTCGTTATTTTCTGATCACAATAAAATTTTAAATATAAAAGGAGATTTTTCAATGAGTGATGGAGACTTAAAAGCAGACCAGATACTGGACACAAGGGGATTAAGTTGCCCCATGCCGATGCTTAAAACAAAAAAAGCATTAAAAGGGATGACGACCGGACAGATCATCGAAGTCTGGGGAACCGACCCTGGCTCCAAAAACGACATCCCGGATTTCTGCAAAAAAAACGGAAATGAGCTGATGGACATAAAGGATCTGCCTGAAGGCTATACCCGATACCTCATTAAAAAAGGGTAGGATACACCATGAAAAAAGTAGCGGTTGTAATAAAAGACACAAAACAACAGTATGAAGGTTTACGAGTCAGTCTGGGGGCGCTTCTGGATAACGTGGAGATACAGATGTTTGTTTTAAACCACGAAATAGAAAATATGGATGAAGCTTACCATGACAACATGGAGTTTATCGATGAAATGGAAGGTGAACGCTTTTCCAATAATTCGGCAAACGTGGAAAAATACGGATTTGTTCACACCACTCTGAAACAGGCCGCTCAACGCTTACAGGCAGCGGATCTGGTCATCCCTTTTTAAAGGTAATAGGAGGCAACAAAATGAAGATACTGCATCTGCTGCGGTCCGAACCGGATGAAACCGTGGAACAGCTGATCGAGTCCATGACCGACAACGAGGATGAAACCACGGTCAAGCCATTATTTAAACCCAACATGGACTGGTCAAGACTCGTGGATGAAATCTTTTCCCATGACAAGGTGATCAGCTGGTGGTAAACGCAAGAGCATAAGAGAGGATAACATGAGTGAAAAATTAGGAATAATGGTTGGGACAGACAAACACCTTGACTATGTCATCAACCTGACCAACGCAGCGCAGGCCAAGGGAAAAACGATTGAAATCTTTTTTACCGGATTCGGCGTCCACCTCACCCAGAGGCCGGAATTCGAACAACTGGTGGGGAAAGCCAAGCTGTCTGTTTGTGATGTGAGCTTTCGCGCATACGGTCTATCGGGAGACGTTCCCGGGGTTGGATTCAAAGATTTTGCCACCCAGGCCAGAAATGCTGAAATGATGATTGAATGCGATCGGTTTATCGCTTTTTAACAAAATATTTAAAATGGAGAAAAAATGATGCATAAAAAAATGTTGATTCTATTAGCTATAATCTGTTTTTTGTTCGTTGTGGTGGGAACCGGTTTAGCGGAACAAAAAAAAGGAAACGAAAAAAAAGGGAAATACCTGTACCGTAAAAACTGCCGGACCTGTCACATCGATGGCGGCTCCGCTATGGTGCTTTCCCCCAACACCAAGACCCAGGCCCAGTGGGATCGTGCGTTTCAAAAACGCGAACGCCTCAAGTGCGCGGATGAATGGGATAAATTATCCGATAAGGACATCGAAGATATCCTGAGCTACCTTTACAATCACGCATTTGATTCACCCACTCCGGCAACCTGCGGGTAATCATTTACTGCCGTGACGGGTGATAATTGTCACCCGTCGCGACAAAATTAATTTTTACCATTTTATATTTGGCAAACTCGTAAAAAGTCAGATTCCGATGGCAAAGAAAAAAGCTCCACCAATCTCATAAAAATTGGTAAGGCGCGCAAATCCTGAGTGATGATAAGTACTTAGCGTACCATGAAGAAACGAAGGATGAAGCGCAACACAGAATTTGGACTTTTTACGAAGCCATCATATTTATCATACTGCAGATACAACAACTTGGGGGTATATAAGATTGCGAAAAAGACTTTATTGTTTCATCTTATGCTTTGTTGCGACCGCCCTGTTATGGGGCCAAACAGCGATTGCAGATGAACCCGAGCAGGCGCCGGGATTAAAAATGGCTGACCAGAGCCAGATCAATACTGAAAAATGGTCAACGGTTGACCATTCAAAATTTGATGTTTTAAAAAAGAAATTCACTTCCGGGGAAGAAATTACCGAGGCCTGTCTCTCCTGCCATACTGAGGCTGAGGACCAGCTCCGCCATGCGATTCACTGGACCTGGCTTTCCTCCACCGG
The DNA here is from genome assembly GCA_024280875.1 of Deltaproteobacteria bacterium. GTDB lineage: Bacteria > Desulfobacterota > Desulfobacteria > Desulfobacterales > Desulfosalsimonadaceae > SURF-3. Next base: position 2,444 of record JAJRPH010000404.1, read on the forward strand.
CGACGGCCTATACGGAAAAGGCGGATACTCTCTGAACAATTTCTGCATTTCAACCAATAAAATGCATGATGAGGAGTGTTCAAACTGTCATATCGGATGGAAAGGAAAAGAAGACGGTATCAATTGTTTAAAATGTCACAACCTGTCTGATATGGACTGGAAGCAGGAATTCAAGGATTTAGCAGAAGCAATCGACAGTGGCGATCCGGACTGGTCCGGTGATATTGAAAACGATATTCAGGCAAAGGTTTCAGAAATCGGCATGCCTGAGCGGAGAAACTGCGGTCGATGCCATTTTGACGGTGGCGGTGGTGAAGGCGTGAAGCATGGTGATCTGGACGGTTCCCTGGTCAATCCTAAAAAAACACTGGATGTTCACATGGGAATTGATGGTCAGGATTTTGCCTGCACCCGCTGCCATACCACCAAAAACCATCTGGTTGCCGGCCGGGTTTATTCATCCCCGGCTACCGACGAACATGTGTCCCTTGTCCAGAATGACCTTGCGCCCAAAATCGCCTGTATTTCGTGTCACACGGACAAACCGCATTTAGAGGGATCGAAACCCAACGATCACACCGACCGGGTGGCCTGCCAGACCTGTCACATTCCGGCATTTGCCCGGGCTCATGCCACCCAGATGGAATGGTACTGGGAAACCGCCGGTAAAACAGACAACGGACGGGTCATCCAGCGTAAAGGGGCCTATGACAGACCGAAATATAAAACCATCAAGGGGAATTTTGTATGGAAGAAAAACGTCAAGCCTGAGTATTTCTGGTATAATGGCAGCATCAAGTCCCTTACCCTTAAGGATGTCATTGATCCATCTCAACAACCCATCTGGATTAGTAAGCCGGTGGGAAGTCCAACTGACAAGGACTCCCGAATCGCACCCTTCAAGGTTCACATAGGATCCCAGCCTTATGACATGGAAAACGGAACTTTTGTGGCGCCGCTCCTCTCAGAGGAAGTAAATGGATACTGGAAAAGCCTTGACTGGAAAGATTCTATCACCCGGGGTATGGATCTTCTGGGCCTCAATTATTCCGGTAAAATGGGATTTATAAATACCCGTTATGTCATGCCCACCACGCATATGGTGGCGCCAGCGGAGGACGCTGTCGCGTGTAATGAATGCCATACTCGTACCGACAGCCGCCTGGCAAGTATCAGCGGCGTTTATATGCCCGGCAAGGACCGGTTCCTTCCGCTTGACATGGGTGGATGGGGGATTGTGCTGATCTCTCTTCTGGCTATTGGTCTTCATGCCATCGGGCGGATTGTGATGTCCGCTAAAAGAAAAGAGGAGGATTGATCATGTCGCACAAAATAAACAACATTTACCTGTTTACTCGTTATGAACGGTTGTGGCACTGGCTGCAGTTTTTGCTGATCTCAATCCTTATGGCAACAGGTCTTGAAATTCACGGGGCCTATACATGGCTCGGTTTTGAAAAAGCGGTTAAAATCCATAACTATGTCGGAATCACCTGGCTGCTTTTGTTTTTCTTTTTTATTTTCTGGATACTGACTACCGGCGAATGGAAGCAGTACATTCCCACGACAAAAAAACTGTTTTCCGTGATCCGGTTTTATTCATACGGAATATTTCACGGGGAGCCCCACCCGGTTCCCGCAAGCAGGGAAGCCAAGCATAACCCGCTCCAGCGGCTCACCTATCTTGGTGTTGCCGCCGCTCTGCTGCCGCTCCAGATGCTGACCGGGTTTCTCTACTGGAGTTATAATTCATGGGGATCATGGGGAATTGACTTCTTTTCCCTACAGCTAGTTGCAATCGCGCACATGGCCATTGCATTTGCCACCCTTATTTTCGTGATCATCCATGTCTATATGACCACCACCGGCCACGCGGTTTTTGCGCATATCAAGGCCATGATAACAGGGTGGGAAGAAATCGAGGAAGGAGAACCCGTGCAGGATTGGGAAAAAGCGACCAGGCGATGATCAGGCAGCTTTTCCCCGGCCATATCATTTAAGTTGGCCGGTTTATATATAAAGCAGGGACAGGGGAAACCCTTGTCCCTGTTTTTTTATGCAGCCCGGCCTTAAAATATTTATATTGATTCCCTTTATTTTATTTTATACAAATAACTCAACAGATCAACCTTTTAGCTCAATTTATCATACCGAAAATCAAAAATTAATCTTCTGAATATGTGGCCCCATGAAAATCGGAAATTACACTTTTTCAGAGTTCAAAGAACTGGCGCGATCCTTTAACGGATATCCTGCTCCCGGTCTGTTGATCGGAGGATTCATGGTGGAAGCCGTTAAAGACAAAATACCCCAAGGCTCTCTGTTTGAGGCTCTGGTGGAAACAACAAAATGTCTTCCGGATGCGGTCCAGCTTCTCACCCTCTGCAGCACCGGCAATGGATGGATGCGAGTAACCAACCTGGGACGCTATGCGGTCAGCCTCTATGATAAATACACCCACGACGGATGGCGCGCTGCTATTGATCTGAAAAAACTTGAAAAATTTCCGGAAATCGAGGCCTGGTTTCTCAAACTAAAATCCAAACAGGAACAGGATACGGAAAAGCTTTTTAACGAAATCGAAGAAGCGGGCGATCAATATCTGACCGTCACACCGGTGCATATCCGTCCGCAATATCAGAAGAAAAAAACATCAAGCGCCATTATTACCTGTCCCCTCTGCCGGGAAGCGTACCCAAAAAACGATGGCGCCATCTGCCGGTGCTGCCAGGGTGAAAATCCTTACCGGTTCGCCATTCAATCACCCGAAGATCACGCATTATCCCCTGTCCTGGAATCAGTACCGGTCGAAAATGCCATCGGAGAAAAAACCCTGCATGATATGACGCGGATCGTACCCGGAGAATCAAAAAGCCCTGAATTTAAGGCCAGTCACGAAATTAAAGCCAGTGATCTGTGCCGGCTTCAGCAAATGGGGCGCTCGTCCATTTATGTGGAAAAAAATACCGTTGTCGACACCAGTCAATGGATCCACGAAAATAACGCAGTGGAATCATTTGCCAAAGATATCGCAGGATCGGACGTCTATTATAAAACCCCGCCAAGTGAAGGTAAAATTGACTTTTATGCCAAAATAAACGGCCTCCTGACGATTGATGAAGCCCGATTACAGAATTTCAACCTGGTACCCAACGTGATGTGCACCAGCCGGCAGAACAACATTCTGGTAGACAAGGATCGGCCGTTTGCCGGGTGCCGGGCCATTCCGTTGTATCTTGCCAAAGATCAGTTCCTTCAGGCTCTGGCCTGCCTGAAAAACGGCCCGCTGTTTAACATTATCCCCTTAAAACCGGCCTGCGTCGGGATTCTGATAACGGGAACAGAGGTATATTCAGGCCTGATTGAGGATAAGTTTGATCCGATCATCAGAAACAAAGTTGAAAAATTAAACTGCACCGTCACTCATTCCGCAATAGTTGCTGATGATATCGCCCAGATTGCCGAACACATCAAAATTATGATAAATATGGGAGTTAATCTGATTATCACCACCGCCGGGCTATCTGTGGACCCGGATGACCAGACCAGAAAAGGCCTGATTCAGGCAGGACTTAAAAATGCCCTTTACGGCGCTCCGATTCTGCCAGGGGCCATGACCCTTGTCGGGAAAGTAGGATCGGCAACGGTTATCGGAGTACCGGCCTGTGCCCTGTTTTATAAAACGACCAGCTTTGATCTGCTGCTACCCCGCATTCTGGCCGGCCAGGAAATTACCCGGATGGATCTGGCAAAAATGGCAGTTGGTGGTTTTTGTCTCAATTGCAACACATGCACATTCCCCAAGTGCCCGTTTGGAAAATAAAATAATAATGAACCATCCGCTAGGATGCGTTGGACAAAATATCATTTCATTTAGATGCGGGCCATAACGTCTATATCGTTTCCAGCGCGCCGACCTGGGTGATTAAAAAACTATCCAAAAAACTGGGCATTCAGAAGTGCTAAATTATCGTGTCTATTGAAAAATCCTTGATGGGCGGCTTGATTTATAAACAGCATTGTTATGGTTATAAAAAGGTGGATCTGATCAGCGACGTGATCCTCGAAAATCCTCATAAGATTTACGGTTACACAGATAGCGCGGCTGACATACCGCTTTTGTCCATCTGCACCCACAAACACGTCATCAATCCGACAAAAATCATCTTAAAACATTCAAAAAAGCGTTTGGAAAAAACTTTCAGGTTTTAAACCGGGCATAAATTTTAATCTTAATTCCGTATTATTTTCAGCAGTCCAGCCCTTACATTACAGTAACATTGTGCAGAATCAGGTCAATGCCACAATACTTTCTAAAATGGCAAGCATGGTTTGATTTTCATTAGTCAAAAAAAAATGTGCAATTCCAGCTTTTTTTCAAAATTCAATAGCGATTCGAAGGTTCTTGCAAAATTACCCCCCCCCCCAAGACTTCTTGTATGGCTTCAAAACGGAAAATGTTAAGGACCGTTATCGATATAATTCACTTAAAAAAAATCCGTAATAGTGCAGTTCATAGCCGATATATGCACTGGGGTTTCAAACACATCCAGGCAAAAAATTCCTTTGACAATATGTAGCCAAATGGCTACATTACACCCATGATTGAAGTACGAAAAACTGAAATTTTCACTAAATGGGTTGAATGATATCCGCGCAAGGGCTCGTATTCTTGTCCGGATAGAGAGATTGATTGATTGGGAACCCCGGTGATGTTAAGCCAATTGGTGAAGGTGTTTCAGAGTTGCGAATTGATTATGGACCCGGTTATCGGGTGTATTACAAAAAGCAAGGTCACCAGGTGATAATTTTGTTGGCTGGCGGCGACAAGCGTACCCAGCCTAAAGACATAAAAATGGCCTTACGCCTTGTACAGAATTTATAGGAAGGGATCATGGCAACAACAACAACAACAACCCGCTATGACGTTGCTGAACATCTTCGCACTCCAGAGGAAATGGCTGCGTATCTTGAGGCTTGCCTTGAAGAGGCCAATGGAGATGCTGCCTTTATCGCGAAAGCTTTAGGTGATATCGCCCGGGCCAAGGGAATGACACAAGTGGCGCGAGACGCTGGACTATCCCGTGAAAGTCTTTATAAAGCACTCTCTGGGGAACGAAATCCAGGTTTTGACACGATTCTTAAAGTTATTGGCGCTCTCGGATTGAAATTACACGCAGAAGCTGTTCAAATAAACAACTCAATATCTCGTGTCAGTTGAGGGGTACGACGGCCATAAACCATCTACAACTCAACATCGTCATTGGTGTGCGCTTGATTCTCCTTGCCTAATAATTGCCAAAGAGAACTCCGCTGGAATTTACATTCTATTATACGCTTCAATAACGGTGGGAAGATTTTTTCAAAATCAGTCATCCCATATCTTGTATGCCTTCAAAACAGAAAATGTTGATGGCAGTTATCGACAATGTTCACTATAGAAAAATTTTGCATTACTGTCGGTTTTAGCCACTATGCTGCAATCGCTTAACGTTAATTTCCCACACTCTGATCGTACTTTTGGCGTTTTTTCAAAACATCGGAAAACCGGCATCTTTTTTCATAAATTCAATTCAACGGATATCTTCAATGTAACCGCTTGCCTTGATACACGAAACAAGAGCGCGGAAAAGGCTGTTTCCTCGGCCATACCCTTGCGATAATCATCAAACCGGTAGACATTCCAGCACCCGGACGGCGAGCAGTTAAATTCAAAGTAGGGCACAGATCCGTTGACCTTTAAAAAAAATTCAAAGCAGGTTTGCTCCCACAACCGGTCTTTGCGCACAGGCGGATCTGCCGTTGCCGGTATTTTTATCAGATCAAGTGGTCCTGAAAGTTCGCAGAAGAGGGTAAGCGTATCGATATGCCGGAAAAGGCTGCCGGAGATATTTAAGCCGGGCGGAGCATCGGATGCTGAAAAAGGCTGGAGCGAAAAGGATTGAGACATTTAAAGGCAGTTTTTAAGGCTTTTGCCGCAAAATGCAAAATCCTCGTTAAGCAGGGCCAGAACAGACATTTTGCCAAAATAAAATCGCCTGACGGATTTGTACTTTAAAATTTCATATTCAAAATCCTGGCAAAGTCGTTTCCAATTGGCATAACTGCGCCGAAGATCCCGGCGGCTTAACTGGTCCCGCCGCTGGTCCCGGTTCCATACGCCAACGAGCCCAGGCAAATAGCTGATGTTATGGGTCATGCTGATCTGAAAAAATAGATACTGGTCCTCAAATGTTGTCATTTTTCCATTAAATTTCAGGTCTTTAAGCACCTCCCGTCTTATCAGGCATCCATTGATGTTTATAAATCGGTATAAAAACATGTGTTCTCTCGAAAAAGGCCCCCCTTGCAGGCATATTTCCCGGCCGCGTTTATCAACCTGGCGGATATCGGAATAGACCAGATCCACCTGTTTATTCTGTTTTAAGTAGGCGGCCTGAAATTCGAGTTTTTGGGGGAAATAATAGTCATCATCATCAAGAAAACAGATAAATTGTCCCCGGGACCGGTTAATCCCTATATTTCGGTTTTTAGGGGCAGTTGAAAACCTTGTGGTCCGATGAATGGAAATTCGTCCGTCATTCAATAATTGGAGTGTTTCCACCGGCGGGTCGGAGACATTATCAATAATGATGATTTCAAAATATGGATATGTCTGGGACAGAACACTTTTCACGGCTCTTTGCAAAAGGGTATGCCGGTTGTGGGTGGGAATGATCACCGATATTAGTGCAGGGCTGGTTTGCATATTTTGAAATACAGCCTCCTTTTAAAATATACGTGGCATGATAACTCAATAACAATTTTGATTTGTCTTTCCAATGCGTATCATAGATCTGCCCGGAATTACAACAATATGTCCGGCTAACCGGTTAGAGATCAAACTCCTCATGAAAGTATACGTTTTCAAAATAGTCTTTCATACTGGACATATATACAGCCCTGTTCTTAAAATATGAACCCGGGTAAAGGTGTACTTCTTTTTCCAGAAGGCATGCTGCTATCGAAACATGCAGCCGATCGGTGAAAATTGCTGAAATTTATTTATTTCATCTAAAACAGGAGATATTTCCGAAAGTTGGTTGCCATTCAAGCTGATATCGTAATTACATGAGGGGATATTAATCCTGTTTGCGCTTTCATTGTCGCATCTGAAAAAATATCCGTTTCCATTACCCTTACCTGTTTTACGAAATAGTTTTCCAATATAGAAGGCCATGTCGTGGCAAAAAACAGCATTGGGCATATTCTGTTTGCTTTCAAATAGATCCCGACAACAGAATAAGGTATTGGGAATTGAGTAGCTTAACTCATATGTAGATGGCAATACGATTACTTTAAATCTTCGTTTAAGCCTGCTTACGATATTTACCGAATGTTTCCACATCTTACACCATGCGCCTCCACCGCCATAGATAACGGTACCTCCCTTGAGCAACGGAAAAAGCCAGTCTCCTTTACGGTTTGTCATTTCTTTAAAATTAAGATTGATATCATTTAGAAATTTCAGTGTTCCATGGCGGATCAATCCGTCACCCCAGTTTCCGGGATTCGGAAAATAGTATACAGGGTCTTGACCGCATTTTCTTTTAATCGTTTCTCCCAGAACAATAAAATCGTTTCTCATTATTCCAATTCACACGGTCTTGATTTCAAGGGGGTTAATCAGTGAATTCCCGGGATGCCCCAAACTTTATTAAATCAGCACAAGGTTTTCCGAGTAATAGACTTCTGTTTATTTTTGTAAAAGGGGATTTGACCACAATTCCCCAATTTCTTTCAATAATGTTTTGTATGCTCAAAATAAGCGATGTCCGTAGCCGAACCAGATGGCCCCTTTTTCGAAGTAAATTCCGCACAGGGCGTTCCTGTTTTGGATAGATATAGCCCTCGGGGAGAATGTTCAGTCTCAGCATATCAGCCAGCCAGAATGCATCATGCTGATCATCTGAATGTTTCAGACCCTTGTATTGCTGAATTGCAGATGGGTTTGCCACCAGTGATACGAGTGACAATAATGTGACCATTCTTCAAATCCTCACCATGCTTCTGACAGTCTTCACTGCTAAAATCCGCATCCCTTTGCACCTTACAATAGCAA
>JAJRPH010000405.1 GCA_024280875.1 Deltaproteobacteria bacterium
CGTTTTAAAGACGGTTACGGCCCGGTTGGAGCCTGGTTCCTTCTGTTCAAAGCCAAAGCATTGAACGGTCTGGGCGAAAACTTTGCTGCCAGCGATGCTGCTAAAGCAGAACTTGAAAGATTCGCACCTTACGGAACCGCTGCAATTACGCCGACCTGTCTGCGTAACCATTTGATGCTGTTTGAACTGAAAGAAGGCCGGGGTCCGATCATGATGGATACCGTGACCGCTCTTGCCACTCTCGGTAAAACCATGGACAAGAAAGAACTCAAGCATCTGGAATCAGAAGCATGGGAAGATTTCCTTGACATGACCTGCGGTCAGGCCAACCTGTGGTGTGCTCAGGATTGTGAACCGGAAAAGAAAAATTCCGAAGTTATGCCGACCGAACCGTACCTGCTGGGTTCTCACTCCGGTTGCTGCGGTATCTGGACTTCCGGCCCGGATTATGATTGGGTACCCGAAGATTACAAAATCAAGTTCAATGGCAAAGTTTACAACAGAATGACCACCATTGCCGGTCTGTTTACATCTGGTGACGGTGTAGCATGTTCAGGTCACAAGTTCTCTTCAGGTTCTCATGCTGAAGGCCGTATGGTTGCAAAAGAAATGGTGAAATTTGTTCGCGATAATGCAGATTTTAAACCGACCTTAAAAGAAACCAAGGAAGAACTGGTTGACCTGGTTTACAAACCGGTCAGAACTTACCTTGACAACTGTGAATACACCACTGCTGTTGACATCAACCCGAATTACATTAAACCAAACGGAATGATGTATCGGATGATGAAAGCCACCCATGAGTATGGTGCGGGAACCGCAACATTCTATCAGACCACCAGCAAGAATCTTGAAATCGTTCTGGATCTTCTTGGAACCATGCGCGTTGACTGTGAAAAAATGGCAGCAGCGGACCTGCATGAACTCATGAGAGCATGGGAAATCACCCACAGACTGTACACGGTTGAAGCGCATCTGCGTCACATCCAGTACAGAAAAGAAACCCGTTATCCGGGCTTCTACTATCAAGCAGACCATCCGGGACAGGATGATGAAAACTGGTTCTGCTTTGTCAATTCTACTTATGACAAAGCAACAAACGAGTGGAGCATGAAGAAAGTTCCTTATACCAAGATCATTCCTGACTAAACCCAGGCAACGACGAATAATAAGTCGTTAACATTACCTCCAGGTGCCGTTTTAGGCACCTGGAGGTTTTTATTAACAGATATTGTTATTTACGATAATACTTCATCCAGAGGTCTGGGATCTTAAAACTGGGAGCCGGAAATCAGTAAACAACGTTTTTGGTTTTTTGCCTCAGTCCGGCGTTGAGTTTTAAGTTCCGAGCCGTAGTTCCGTTTTGAAATATTAAATGAATTTAGGGGCTTCGCGTGGAGCGATCCCCGCAGTATAAATGCAATGTAAATAAATATACAAAAATTATTTTAAGTTTATTTTATTAGAAACATTAAAAGCACGGAGGGATAGCATGACTGAAGACAAATCAGCCCCTTTAAGCGGAAGCATCATGGTGGTTGGCGGGGGAATCAGTGGGTTGACCACAGCCCTTGAAGCTGCCGAAGTGGGGTACGAAGTGTTCATCGTTGAAAAAAATCCTTATCTGGGCGGAAGAGTCGCACAGCTGAATCAGTATTTCCCCAAGCTGTGTCCCCCCACCTGTGGTTTGGAAATTAACTTCAGACGGATTAAAGACAATCCGAAGATCAAATTTTTTACGCTGGCTGAAGTTGAGAAAGTAAGCGGAAGCCCAGGCAACTATGATGTAACAGTTAAATTGAATCCACGATATGTCAATGAAAACTGTACGAGCTGCGGCGAGTGTGCGGATGCCTGCCAGGCGGAATTGCCCAATGAGTTTAATTTTGGAATGGATAAAACAAAAGGTGCGTATCTGCCGCATGCAATGACGTTTCCGGCACGATATGTGATATCTCCCCAGATTATCGGAACCGAAGATGCCAAACGCTGCCAGCAAGCCTGCAAGTATGACGCGGTGGATCTGGAAATGCAGGCCAAGACTTTTGACCTGAACGTCGGCTCTATTGTCTGGGCAACCGGATGGGAACCCTATGATGCGGCAAAGATCGACAATCTTGGTTTCGGCCGGTATCCGAACATCATCACCAACATGATGCTGGAACGGATGGCCGCACCGAACGGACCGACCAAGGGAAAGATTTTGCGTCCGTCCGATGATAAAGAACCTGAAAGCATTGCGTTTGTTCAGTGCGCCGGTTCCCGTGATGAGAACCACCTGCCATATTGCTCCTATATCTGCTGCATGGCTTCATTAAAACATGCCACGTATATTCGGGAGCGGTATCCGGAAGCCAAAGTTTATATATTCTATATTGATATGCGGGCTCCGGGCTACCGGTATGAAAAATTTTACAAAAAGATTAAAGAAGATGAAAACGTTTTCTTTATCAAGGGTAAAGTCGCTGATGTGGAACAGGCAGCGGATAACAATCAAATTACCGTGGTTGCTGAAAATGCCGTTACCGGAGAAAAAGTTCGTCAGACAGTGGACATGGTAGTCCTTGCTACCGGTATGCAGCCCACGGCAGCCAATGCCAAATTGCCGGCTGGTGAACTGAAATACACGGAAGACGGGTTCATCATCAATGATATGGAACAAGGTGGTATGTTCGCTACAGGATGTGCCAATAAACCGGCCGATGTTGTATCGTCAAACCAGAATGCGACCGGTATGGCGTTAAAGGCGATTCAAACCCTGGTGAGGAGGTAACCATGGATAAAAAATATGGTGTATATATCTGCACAGGTTGCGGCATCGGAGATGCCCTTGATATAAAAAGTCTCAGTGATATTGCTGAAGAAGAAGGACTTTCCTGTCAATCCCACCCGTTTCTTTGCGGCAAGGAAGGCGTTGAACTTCTGAAAAATGATATTGCTGAAAAAGGTACGAATTCATTGGTCATTGCTGCATGTTCCCGCCGCGTCAATTATGATGTATTCCGGTTTGACGGCTGCATTGTTGACCGGGTAAATATCAGGGAAGGAGTGGTCTGGACCCATCCGCGCTCGGAATTTCCGGCATTAACCGAAGAAGAAAAAGAAGACGATGATAAATTTGATCGTGTTCAGATGATGGCTGAAGATTATCTGCGCATGGGAATGGCCAAGATTGAAAAAATCAATCTTCCGGAACCCTATGTGCTGGAAAATTTTACCAGAAAAATTCTGGTGCTTGGTGGCGGTGTGACCGGTATGACCGCAGCTCTCAATGCCGCAAAAGCCGGTTATGAAGTTACCATTGTTGAAAAAGAGGCCCAGCTGGGCGGTAACGTTGCCAACTGGCGTCAGCAGCTGCCGGTTTCAGCCCCTTATGAAAATCTGATCCCGACTGTGGTTGCTGATAAAATCGCAGCCATTGAAGCTGAAAACAACATCAGTGTTAAAATGGGAACCGAAGTTGCCCGTATTGCCGGCGAGCCCGGTAATTTTACGGTTACGATGAAGAAACCGGGTGAAAAGATTGAATTTGACGTGCCGTTCCCGCTGCCGGATGAAATGAAAGTGGATGAAAACGGAAAAGACCTGGATGTTGAAGCACTGCATGTGAAATATCTGGAATACAATGAAGGCAGACAAGATATCCTTCAGCTGGACCCGAATGGAGAAAAATTCGGCGCGGTCATTCTGGCTGCCGGTTGGCGGCCGTATCAGCCCGAAGAAGGTGAGTTCGCTCATCTCGGACTGGGGCAGGTACCCGATGTAGTGACCAACTATGAGTTTGAAGAAATCGCAGCAAAAGGCAAGATCGTTCGTCCGTCCGACGGCAAGGCAGCCAAATCGGTGGTATTTATTCAGAGTCCGGGCAAAGGGGATGATTCTGATTTCGCTTATACGGGCTCGGTCACCAGCATGGTGGCATTGAAACAGGCAAAATATGTGTGTGACGATTATGATGATGGGAAGGCTTTTGTGTTCTATCAGCATATGCGGACCCCCGGTATGTCCGAGTATTTTTACAAAAATATTCAACAGACCCCCGGTATTTTCCTGACCAAAGGCGAGGTGACCGGTGTTTCCAAAAACGGAAGAAGCCTGGCCATTAACGCCAGTGATACTCTTCTGGGTGAAAACATTCAGGTGAATGCAGATATGGTGGTTCTTGCCACCGGTATGGTACCGGTTACCGTAGACAGCCCGGTAATAAACCTGGCCTACCGTCAGGGTCCGGGATTCCGGGATAATGATTTGTTTGACGGATACGCGGATTCCAACTTTATCTGCTTCCCCTATGAAACCCAGAGAACCGGCGTTTATGCGGCCGGTGCAATTCGCCGGAGTATGACGGTTGAAGAATCAATAGAAGACGCGACCGGAGCGGCATTAAAAGCGATCCAGTGCATCGAATCATCCAATCGCGGTGTGGCGGTTCACCCGAGATCAGGGGATATGACATTCCCGGATTTCTTCTTCCAGAGATGTACTCAGTGTAAACGGTGTACTGAAGAATGTCCGTTTGGTGCGCTTGATGATGATGAAAAGGGAACGCCGAAGCCGAATCCGACCCGTTGCCGACGTTGTGGAACCTGTATGGGAGCCTGTCCGGAACGAATTATCGGATTTGCCGATTACAATATTGACAGTATCGGGTCTATGGTGAAATCTGTTCAGGTTCCGTCTGAAGATGATTTTGACGATCCGCCGTTTCGGATTCTCGGTCTGGTTTGTGAAAATGACGCACTCCCGGCTTTGGATATCGCGGGTTTAAACAACCTGTCCTATTCTGCCGATGTTCGTCTGATTCCGGTACGCTGCCTGGGTTCAGTCAACGTGATCTGGATCAAGGATGCCCTGGCGCAGGGCATGGACGGTGTTTTCCTGCTGGGATGCAAGCATGGTGATGATTATCAGTGCCATTTTGTTAAAGGCAGTGAACTTGCCGATATCCGGATGAAAAAAATCGGTGATGCATTGTCGAGTCTGGCGCTTGAAGAAGAGCGGGTTGCGCAGTTTGAAGTGGCCATTGATGAATATGATAAACTTCCGAAGATCATTAATGACTTTGTTGAAATGGTTGAAGATCTTGGACCGAATCCGTTCAAGGGATTCTAATGTTATTTTGCATCCCCGCTTTTTTTTGTAAAAAGCGGGGATGTTAGATATATAAATGGCGTTAACATGCCAATGCCAATATGGGAGGTATCAAAATGGCAGATAAATACCTGGTTGAACCAGATGTCGGTTTTATAAAAGAGATCGGCGAATATGGCGGAGATTCATTGAAAAAGTGCTTTCAGTGCGCAACTTGTTCAGTGGCCTGCCCGATATCGCCGGATAACAAACCATTTCCCAGAAAAGAGATGATAGCCGCTTCCTGGGGATTAAAAGATAAACTCGTCGGTAATGGTGATGTCTGGCTGTGTCATAACTGCGGCGATTGCTCCACGTTGTGCCCGAGAGGGGCCAAACCGGGAGATGTGCTGTCCGCTATCCGGATGTATGCCATTTCTCATTATGCCGGTTTCCCTGCTCTTGGAAAAATTGTTAATAATCCGAAAAAACTTCCGATCCTGGCAGCGATTCCGGCGGTCTTGTTTCTGGTCATTGGGATGATTTTTAAGATTTTTGGTGTTCACTGGTTGAACTTCAGTCCTGAAAGAGTTGTTGAACACGGGGATGCGGTCGGACATATTGCTCATCATGCGTTTTTTCATACCTGGCTGGTGGACTTGATTTTTGTTCCCACATCAATTTTTGTTGTTGTGATATTTGCGCTTGGATTAAAACGGATGCTTGCGGATATGCATGCCAATGCATTGCTTGAAGGCAAGACGGATAAAGAAAAAATTGACCCCAAAGGGTTTGTTCAGGCATTAATAAAAATCCTTCCGACCATTGTAAAACATTCAAAATTTTCTGAATGCGGTGAAAATACGGAACGCGCCACGCCTCATATGATGGTATTATTCGGGTTTGTGGGCCTGGCGTTTGTCACCGGTTTTTTCTTCATAGTTCTATATGGAATAGGGATTCACGGACCGTATGATGCATTAGTATGGTCACCGATCAAATTAATTGCCAATGTCAGTGGTATTGCGCTGATTATCGGCAGTTTCCTGATGTTCAAAAACCGGAAGGCAAAAAGTGAGGATCAGGTGAGTACCTATAGAGACTGGTTTCTAATCGGTCTGGTATGTGCGCTGGGTTTAACCGGAATGCTTACCGAACTGACCCGCCTGGCAGATGCGGCTTTTTTAACCTATCTGATTTATTATATCCATTTGATGTGTGTGTTCATCCTGTTTATTTCTCTTCCTTTTTCAAAACTGGCCCATCTCGTTTACAGAACTACGGCCATGGCATACAATGAATATACAGGAAGAAAATAATATTTTTTGATCCTAAAAAAATAATTTTTATTTTAGAAAAATAAATTAAAAAAAGGGAGATTCGGTAAACCGGATCTCCCTTTTTTTTGAGTGCTAAATGGAGTCGTATTTTGAATTTTTTACGTGCCATCACATCATGAAGAACGGATCCACATCAATGGCGACTTTGACCGGATTCCCGGATAAATGCAGCCTGTTTCCAAATATCAGTGTTCTGACAAACCGGTGAAGGAGATCCACTCCTTCGGATTTGATCAGCAACTGCCATCGAAAGCGGTTTGCCTTCCGCGAGATGGGCGCTTCAATGGGCCCTAAAATATCAACCCACCGGCCGTACTCGCTGTTTTCCTTTTTAAGCGCATCACATATTTTACCGATATTTATTGCCTGTTGCCGTGTTTTTTCACGATCGCGGCCGGATATTTTCAGCTGGATCATCCGTGAAAAAGGCGGGTATTTAAACGCTTTTCGAAACGAAATCTCCTGGTTGTAGAATTTCATGAAGTCATGATCAGTGGCGGCGGTGACACTGAAATGGTCCGGGCTGTAAGTCTGAAGGATCACACGGCCTGGCCGGGTTCCCCGCCCGGCCAGCCCGGCAACCTGAGCCAGAACCTGAAATGTGAGTTCTCCGGCCCGAAAATCCGGAAAACTTAATGACAGGTCAGCGCAGATGATGCCGACAAGGGTGATGTTGGGAAAATCATGGCCTTTGGCCACCATCTGGGTACCGATCAGGATATCGATTTCATGATTTCGGAGACCTTTTAAAAGTTTCACCAGCGTCCCTTTGCGGGCCACCGTGTCACGATCCATTCGGGCCACCCGGGCTTCAGGAAACAGACCTTTGACAGTGGTCTCAATTTTTTCAGTTCCCATACCCAGGCGTTTAATGCTGGTTGATCCGCAATTGCCGCACGCGGCAACGGACGGCAGGGAATATCCGCACAGATGGCATTTGTAGGCATTGTCTTTCTGGTGAAGGGTGAGGGTGATATCACAGTTGCGGCACTTGAGTGCTTCACCGCATGCCGCGCATACCGGATAACTGGCAAACCCACGCCGGTTTAAAAAAAGCAGCACCTGTTCTTTTCGGTCAAGGGTTTCTTTGATGGCTTTTTGTAAATCACTGGTAATAAAACGCCGGGTTCCCCGAAAGTCCTTATGCTTTCTGAGATCCACCACATGAATGTCCGGCATAGCCTGTGAGAAGACCCGGTTTTGCAGACTGAGTTCATTGAATTTTTTATTTGCTACATTATAAACCGACTGGATGGAGGGTGTGGCGGAACCCAGCAGGGCAATCGCGCCTTCCAGCCGAGCCCTGATGACTGACATATCCCTTGCATTATAACGGAATCGGCTTTCTTGCTTATATGAGGTGTCATGTTCTTCATCAACAATGATCAGGCCGATGTCTGTTAGCGGCGCAAATATGGCGGACCGTGCGCCGATGACTATTGGGCATTGCCGGTTGCTGATGCGTATCCACTGGTCAAAACGTTCTCCGGCGGACAGGCCGCTGTGAAGGACTGCCACGCATTCTCCGAACCGGGCGCGAAATCTTCTTTCAATTTCAGAGATCAATGCAATTTCAGGCACCAGCACCAGAACGGATAATTCCTTTTTAATCGCAGCGGCCGCAATATGCATATAAACTTCTGTTTTTCCGCTGCCGGTGACTCCGGCCAACAGGAATGTCTCAAAACCGTTTCCTAAATTTTTAACAACACTTGATACCACATGCTGCTGGTCCAGGGTCAGTTTTGGCGGAAGATCAGGAGTAACGGTTTCTCCGAACGGATCGCGGTAAACCGGTTTGTTGAAAACAGAGATAAATCTATCCTGTTCCAACTTTCGAATATGACTGGCAGCGGTCGGGACGATTTTTTTTAGTTCGGATACGGAAATTTCTCCGTATTCTGCGGCTGTATCAAGAATTTTTTGTTTGGGGGCTGAGAGTTTTTTATCCTGTATTGCTGGGGGCAGGCAAGCGATATACCGTTGCATTTTTCTTTGCGTGACCGGTTTGTTTATTTCACGTTTACGGCATATGAGGCCGTTTTTTTCCATTTTACAAATCAGGGAATTGTGGACTTCCCGGTTAAGCTTTTTACTTAAATCCTGCTGACGGCATGAATCAACAGACAAAATGCATAATATTTCATTTTCAAGAGGCGCTGTTTTTTTTTGATCCAGGCATTGGGTGCCGCATTGGGTGATGTGCATTGAAATGCATTCATTTAAATTGATGCCGCCGGGCAGTGCTTCTTTAATGACTTCCCCTATGGGGTGGATGTAATAATCGGACAGCCATTTAAAAAATGGAATCATTGAAGCAGGAAACAGTGGGATTTCGTCAAGAACTTCAATTATTTTCTTGATACCCTTAATATCGGAATTTTTTGCGCATCCCAGCACATAACCGGTAATTTTGCGTTTTCCAAAAGGGACAAGCACCCGTTTGCCGGGGGCAATGATCTCCTTCAGCGCTTCCGGGACCGCATAGGTATAGGTATTAAATACCGGAAGGGTTACCGCGACTTCTATGTAGGGATTATTATCAGTCATATGTTGTGTCTGCTGTGGATAATGGCTGTGCGTTTTTAATTCAATTAATCCATCCGTTGCAAAGTTTCAACAGTATTTCAGGCAGGATTATTTTCTGATGTTATTATTTTCAAAGATATCTTACATTGATTTCTATGATAGTTTATTAATATAATTAACCAAATACCCTAAAAGGATAAAGGAATCAGTCTTTCTTTATGTAAAAAATATTTCAGGACAGCAATATATCTATGAAAAAGGAATCCTTTGAAAGGAAATATTCGTTACTGCGCAATGTATTTGTTTTAATTGGTGTTTTTTGGACAATCATTATTCTGGATTAATTGCCTGTGTTGCACCTGGAGTTAATCATGAAAAGGCTTTATTTAATTATATTCATTATACCCTTTATATCCTTGCATCTTCAAGGCTGCATGGGTGTGCTTAATGTTAAATCTGATATTCCTGATATTAACGATGAGATTATTTTTCAACTGGAGTCAAAAGCGCGAAGAATCAATTCATATGCCCAGGATTACAGGATAAAAGGACTGCTGGTAAAGCGGATGTATTTCCAGTTTGAAAAAGACGGACAGCCGTTTTACCGGTTTCGTGAGGATCTTATCCGGTCCGGTAAACGATATGTCTATATTTATAATGCGGATGGAAAGTATGATTATCATTATTTTCCGGATGAAAAAAAAGCATACCGTTGCCCGACCAATGGCGCCTGGAATGAATCAAATTATGAAAAAGCCAAAGACTGGCATTTCAGTTATAAAGATGCCCGGATTGTCGGTGAAGACGTCATTCGTGGGAAATCATGTTTTTTGCTGGAAATGCAGAACAGTATTTTTGCAATATGGAAAGAAAAAGGGATTAAGCTGGCAAAAATGAATCTCAGGAAAGACAAAAACCAGACCATGGTTTATGAAAATATGGCATTTGATTTAAGCGATGACGTGTTCAGCATTCTCGGCGATGTCCGTGTGATTGATCGAAAAGAATGTAATTTCAAGTAGCATTTGAAAAATACCTGACAAAAAGGGAATAACTACCATCACCGTTTTTAGGGCAATGGAATAATAGAAACACAAAAATAAACGTATTTCAGGAAGCAGCCTTTGAAATATCTTACAGTAAATCCAGAGGGCTTTTAACGGAATCAATGTCTTTTTTCATGACATGGGTATAAATTTCAGTGGTTTTAACATCCGCATGTCCCATAAGTTTTTGAACTACCCGGATATTGGTGCCGGTTTCAAGTAAATGAGTAGCAAAGCTAGTGGCGAAAAGTCTGGCAACCGGCCTTTTTATAAATTTTGGCCTTGTTTAAAGCACTTTTGACAGCCTTTTGCAGACCCGATTCCATAACATGATGACGCATGGTTTTGCCGGACCTGGGATCTTTTGACATTTTTTTTGAAGGGAAAACATATTGCCATCCGGTCTCTTTGGATGCATTAGGGTATTTGCGAGAAAGCGCATCAGGGATGTACACCTCGCCGAATCCTTCCCGAAGATCGTTCTGATGCAATGCAATAACATTATCAATTTGCTCTTGCAGTTCCTGATGTATGGAATCCGGCAGAATGACAGTGCGGTCTTTGCCGCCTTTTGAGTTACATATAAAAATCCTGCCCTGGCCAAAGTCAACATCCTTGACTCGCAACCGGACACACTCCATAAGCCGAAGCACGCAACCATATAACAATTTTGCCATCAGGGCGTGCTTTCCCTTCATATTGCATAGCAGCTTGGAAACTTCTTCTTGCATTAATACGGTTGGCAGATTCTTCCTGCGTTTTGACCGCGTTGGGGCTATGCCATCTCCTAAATCAA
>JAJRPH010000406.1 GCA_024280875.1 Deltaproteobacteria bacterium
CTTGCCCATTCATTTCGGCGAAAATCCACCCAACGTGTTGACTGATTCCACCGCAGTTGATCCACTGGCTAAAATTCCGGAATTTAAAGTGTCTGCGGTGCGGGTTAGAAAGTTGGATTCCGGACTTGTTGAAAAAACAGGCTAAAAAATATTGGAGTGTGTCCTTAAATAAAGTTATTGTCATCAATCAACGAGACCGGCATTCATAAAATTATTGCGACTGGCCAGATTAACTATTTGATTTTTTAATAAAATCATAAATGGTCTGAGCATATATTTTACTTGACACATAAAAGGACTCTTTGATAGTTATTTTACTTTGTTTAAAAAATATTTCTGATGGGTTTGTGCATTTTTTGCTTAACTTAATATATTTCAGGAGGTAACTATGCAAAGAAGAATTAGAAAGGTAGCCGTTATCGGTTCAGGTATCATGGGCGGCGGTATTGCAGCCCTTCTTGCCGGAGCCGGTGTGGAAGTCTTGCTTTTGGACATCGTTCCATTTGATTTGACCGATGACGAAAAAAAAGACCCCAAAGCCAGAAACAGAATGGTTGAGACCGGTTTTAACGCGGCATTGAAGTCAAAACCGCCGCTGTTTTACGACAAAAAAAATGATGCGCCGATGATCTCCATCGGTAACCTTGATGATGATTTTGACAAACTGGCCGAGTGTGACTGGATTGTTGAAGTGGTTGTTGAAAATCTTAAAATTAAACAACAGCTTTTCAAACGCATTGAAGGCGTTCGAAAAGCCGGTTCGATTATCAGCTCAAACACATCCGGTATCCCTTTAAAGGATATGTCTGCTGATCTGAGTCAGGAAATGCGTCAGCATTTTCTAGGCACCCACTTTTTTAACCCGGTCCGCTACATGCATCTTCTTGAACTGATCCCCGGTGAAGAAACTCTTCCTGAAGTTCTTGATTTTATTGCAAACTATGGCGAAGTTATGCTGGGTAAAGGCATTGTCTGGGCCAAAGATACGCCCAACTTTATCGGTAACCGCATCGGAATCCATGGTATCGGCAAGGCCATGCAGATTATGCTGGAAGACGGCCTGACCATTCCCGAAGTAGACGCACTTTTCGGGGCTCCCATGGGCCGTCCCAAAACAGCTATTTTCAAAACATCTGACCTCGTTGGTTTGGACACCATGTCTCATGTATCCTCCAATACTTACGATCTGTGTGCTGATGACGAAGAACGCGATACGTTTATTGTTCCGGATTTTGTCAAAAAAATGGTCGAAAATAATCAGCTGGGCAACAAAACCAAGGGCGGATTTTATAAAAAAGACATCACCCCGGAATGGAAAGTCCTCCGTAAGGTTATCGATCCGACGACCGGTGAGTATGTAGATCTTGACAGACCCACTTTCCCGTGCATAGAAGCAGCCAAAAAATGTGGAACCACAGCTGAAAAAATTCAGGCGGTTGTTTATGGCGATGACAAAGGCGCCAAATATGCATGGAAAGTCGCTGCAGCCGGATTTATTTATTCCGCTAACCGCATTCCTGAGATTTCAGATACCATCGTTGAAATCGACAATGCCATGAAATGGGGCTATAATTTTGAAATGGGTCCGTTTGAATCATGGGATGCCATCGGCGTTGAAAAAGCAGTAGCCAAAATGGAAGCCGATGGAATGACTGTTCCGGAAAATGTTAAAAAAATGCTCGCATCCGGTGCAACTTCTTTTTACAAACTGGAAGACGGCAAAAAAATGTTTTTTGATTTTGCGTCCCAAGGCTACAAACCACTGCAGACCAGCGAAAAAGCCATTGTTCTGGCTGATCTTCGTGCCAATGGTAAAGTGGTTAAAACCTGTCCTTCCTGTTCTTTGATTGATCTGGATGACGGTGTATACTGTATTGAATTCCATTCCAAGATGAATGCGCTCAACGGCGAAATGCTTGATTTCATGAAAGAAGCCGGTGAGTATGTTAAAGAAAACGGCGTGGGTCTTGTAATTGGTAACCAGGCAGGCGGCATGCCCGGCGCATTTTCCGCCGGCGGCGATCTGTCCTATATGCTGGGTCTTGCAAAAGACGGTAAGTTTGAAGAAATTGATACGTTTATTAAAGGCGTTCATGAAGGCATCATGGGCACCAAGTATGCACCGTATCCGGTTGTGGCCGCACCTTTCGGCCTGGCACTGGGCGGTGGTTGTGAAATCTGCATGTCAGCCGACAGAATTGTTGCTCATACAGATCTTTTCATGGGTCTGGTTGAAATCGGCGCTGGTCTTGTTCCCGGCGGCGGCGGCATGATTCACCTGTGGAGAAACTTTATTGAATCCAAACCGGGTTCCGGAAAAATTACGGATCTGGCTGGTTTCTTTATCCAGGCTTTTATGTGTGTTGCCCAGGCAAAAGTTTCTTCATCAGCGGCAGATGCCCGCAAGAACGGCTTTCTCAGAGCTACTGACCGGATTGTTGCAAATAAAGATAACCTGATCGGTGAAGCGAAAAAAGAAGTCTTGAAGATGGTGGATGACGGTTATGCACCGCCCAGAAAGACAAAGACAGCGGTATTCGGGCGTGAAGCGCTTGGGATGATCTGGGCGGAAATGCTCAACATGAAATCCGGCGGATACATTACCCCGCATATGGAATTTATCGCCAAGAAAATCGCGGTCTGCATGGCTGGCGGCGATGTGCCCCAGGGAACGCTCGTATCTGAAGAACATCTGATGACTCTCGAAAGAGAAGCGTTCGTGGATCTGTGGAAAACCGAAAATACCCAGAAGATGGCTGAAAACATTATGAAGACAGGCAAGCCGTTATTTCTTTAATTAATACTGTAATAGAAAATTCCAGGAGGAAATATCTATGAAAGAAGCATATATTGTAAGTTCAGTCAGAACTCCCGGCTGCCGGAAAGGAAAAGGCGCCTTAGCCCAGACACGGCCGGAAGAACTTCTGGTTCAGGCATTGAATGCTGTTATTGAGCGGGCTCCGGGTGTGGAAAAAGACGCTGTTGAAGATGTTTTGACCGGTTGCGCTTTTCCTGAAGCGGAACAGGGACTAAATATCGGCCGCGTGGCCGCACAAATGGCAAAGTTCCCGGACAGCACCTGTGGCGCAACAGTCAACCGTTTTTGCTCTGCCAGTCTCGAAGCCATCGCGCTTCAGGCCATGCGGATCAAAGCCGGATGGTGTGATGTTGCCATTGGTTCCGGTGTTGAATCCATGTCCATAGTTCCCATGGGCGGCAATATGCCGCGCCCCCATCCGGAATGGGCAAAAGAAAATCCGGATGTTTATATGTCTATGGGTGTGACCGCGGAAAACGTGGCCAATCGATACAATGTCAGCCGTGAAATGCAGGATGAATTTGCCTTTCATTCACAGATGAAGGCGTCTAACGCCAAGGCAAAAAAACTGTATAAGGAAATCGTTCCCACGGAAGCGGTCAAGTATGTTGAAAAAGACGGCACCTGGGTCAAAGAAACATTTATTCAGGATTTTGATGATGGTATCCGTGAAACAACCACTGTTGAAGGCCTGGCAAAACTTCGGACTGTGTTCGCTGCCACCGGTTCCGTGACCGCCGGTAATTCATCCCAGACCACCGACGGCGCAGCTGCCTCCTTGCTGATGAGCGGCGAAGCGGTTGAAAAATACGGTATCAAACCGATTGCAAAAGTTGTCGCTTATGCGGTTGCCGGTTGTAAAGCCGATGAAATGGGCGTTGGGCCTGCTTATGCTGTTCCCAAGGCTCTGGCTCTGGCCGGATTGAAAGTGGAAGACATCGGACTTTGGGAGCTCAATGAAGCCTTTGCATCCCAGTGTATTTACGCCATGCAGCAGTTGGGCCTCTATGAACAGAGAGAGCTGTGGCTCTCCGACAGTGACAAACGCATCATCAATGTCAATGGCGGCGCCATCGCTTTGGGCCATCCTTTGGGATGTACCGGCGCGAAACTGTGTGCTCAGCTGATGAATGAAATGCGTGAACGCGGCGTCAAATACGGTGTCGAGTCCATGTGTATCGGCGGCGGCATGGGTGCTGCAGCGGTATTTGAACTGTGTGAATAATTTTTTCTACGAAAAAATTATAAATAAATAAAAAAGGCCGCTCCAAGGAGCGGCCTTTTTTATTTTTACAGGTGGCTTCCCAA
>JAJRPH010000407.1 GCA_024280875.1 Deltaproteobacteria bacterium
TAAAAAAACCTCGCCGGAGGCGAAAAATAACAAAAAAACCGAAAACGCTATCTCAAAAAATAAAATTGCAAGTATCATATTAATAATCAAGGTGTTATATTGTAGTAAAAAAAGTTAACCGGACAGCAGTGATATTTTTTTGTGAAATAATGAATGCGACCCCATGTTCAGTCTTAACTACTTCAATATACATAAACATTTACCAGTTACTATTTACAACGCAATGTCATTAACTTAACAGATCGGTTTATAGTTCATGTAAAATATTTTTTTCGTTGTCTAATGATTTCTTGGGAATTTCCTGCCCGGCCTTACCGGCTCGGTCGTTTTTGCCAGAAGCAATTGAAATTCCGTTATTAAACGCTTAATCACAGCATTTGTTCTTTGAAATAACAACACTACCATGTGTTTGGCCTTGCCCAGCGCATATGTAAAGTTGACCTGGTATTCATACTGGTCCTTCTTTCCTGAAGCTGTTAATTCAGCCTGAACCGGGAAGGCCATAACCGCTACCAGGTTTTTAAAAAATACTTGTGCATTAAAATCCTGATAATCTGAAAGAACGGATTTGCCGATAAATGCTCCCACGTCCATGCGACATTTCATGACTTTGTAGTCTTCTTCAACCGGCCATCGTTTGTGATAAAGTTCAGCAAATAGATTCCTTGAATATGCTTGTTTATCAACCAATGAGGTGATCAGGACTTCAACCTCACCGGAATCGAGTTCCACCCGAATCAATCGAAGTGTCAACGGCTCAATGTTTTCTCCGATTTCACGGCAATATTTAATTGATGAAGATGCGGCTTTTAACTGAATGACCTTTTCTTTTTTGCCGGAATTTATAAATTTTCTTACAATCACCCATTTCCGGGATATTCTGGCACAAAAGTGGGAACGTTCAGACAAAATAAGCTTGAAGAGCCAGAATGCTGGATACCCTCTGTCCAATAAAATAAGCGCATTGTATGGCAATGCTGAAAAAAGGCTGGCCGCATGTTTACGCTCCCCAATGTTCTTTGGGCTGATTATTGCGTTGACAGTAATTTTATTCAGGGAATCAAACAGTTGAGAAATACGTGCCATAGGACATGGATCGCCCTGACGAACCTTCCATATCCCAAAATGTTCGATGATTTCTTTCGTTTTAGGTAATTTGACTGTGCTCCCATCAATAGACATCAAACGGAAGCCATGGCCAGGTAATGGGTTTAAAATCGACTTGAAAGCAATTGATTAAATGATGATTTAATTCAATGAAGGCCTCGTAACTGAGCTTCATTCTGGCTTTTGCCAAGGTAGCCTTTGATACAAACCGTTTTGCAATAGTGGTGCGGGCGATGGCCTGAAAAAACCGATCGAGTTCGCTTTGATAGGAGCCTTTGATGAGATTAAGAAGAAAGCAAACCAGCAAATGAAAAGGGAGTTTACGTTGACGGGTGAATGCTTTGGGGAATGTTTTATGTTTATCTATAAATTCTTTGGAAAATAAAAATTTCTTTAGAAATCCAATTAGTTTGGCACAGTTCTGGAAAAGCAGCTTCCATGCCAACTTGCGTAGAATCTGATTTTTTTTCTGACATAAATTTCTCCTTTTTCCTAAAAGTTGTAAGATTGTTATTGTCTAAAAGTATACCATAACATATTAAAAAATCAATTAAATTCTGTTATTTTGACAGGCTTAAGTTAATGACATTGATTTACAACGGTAAAACCAACAAATGTTACTGATCAACTATTTCCATTCAGTAATCATTTACAGACTCCTGGTCAGTCCTGCGATGTCGCCACTATTAACTTTTTCGATTTGCGGTTTCATGATAATTACCGGTCTCTTTTTTCCCGGTCAGCGCAGATTTCATGATTTCATATTCTGCTTTGGTAATATCTTTTCTTGCAAGTCTGTTCTCTAATATTCTTAATGAATCGGAACGATCTTTGTCCGCACGCCTTTGAGCATCTTTTTCCGACCTGCCCCATTTTTTTTGCGTGATCAAGCGCCGGATTGCGCCGAACCCGAAGGCCTGAGTCAAACCGCTGATATAAAAGATGCTTTTGTTGTAAAGATATCGAAAAGTACTACCAGACATGCTTCGCAGCTCCTTAGAGAAGAGGGGATTGCTCCTGCTGTCCGTTACCAGCATCCCCTGTAACCGCAATGTCCATGATTTGGAGATCCTGAGTGATTTGCCCCCCGTGAAGACACATTGTACTTTTGGGCCTTTTGTTGAATTTGATTGTTCAGCCTGGCAATGTCCGCCTGGAGTTCACCCGCCCGTTTCGGGTCCGGGTTTTGCTGCGCCATCAGGGCATTGTATTCGCCGTGTCTGGCTGCAAGTTCTTCCCGGATGGATGCGGAATCATTTATAAAACTCTGAAAGCTGTTATCCTGACTGTCATAGTATCCGGAATCGGAACCCCAGCCCCAGCTATCCCAATTGCCACCCCAATTTCCGTACCATGGGCAAGCCCATACGGATCCGGCAATAAAACCGGCTGACATAATAACTGCGAGTATCATCATAATTCGTTTGTACATAATTTCCTCCTTTTTTTATGTTGGTTGTGATTTTTGTAAATTAACCTTGTTGAAAAGAGATAATGCAACCACTATGCCAAGAAATTATTATTTATATAACTATCTATATTTATAATAAGTTTATGACAACAGGATGTTTTCTGCGATTCGGGAAATCATTATTACGGATAAGACTGTATAACTTTTATACAGAACTTGTGAAAAAGATATACAGTATGGTCTGAATTCTATTATGAATCAGAAACCTGTTGAGATTTTAAGA
>JAJRPH010000408.1 GCA_024280875.1 Deltaproteobacteria bacterium
ATTAAAAAATCAAAAATAAAACAATCGCTGTAAAATAAATAGAAAAACTATTTTCCAAAATTGCAACTTGACCGGGGTTTATATTTTTAACATATTGATATTTTTCATAAGTTAACCGGACAGCAATGATGCAAATTATGTTGATAAAGATTTTATCAATTACAAAACCATTCTTAACATTATTTTGACTGAAGAAAGCAACAATGAGGGCTATAGTCTTCTTTATATTTTAGGAATAATTAATTCAAAATTGTTGTCATGGTATTTTCCTCGTGTATCTAATAAATTGATAACAAATACTTTTCCCCGAATTTCTCTTCTTGATCTTAAGCGTTTTCCTTTTCGAGAAATTGATTTTAATAATGATACGGACAGGACATATCATGATAAACTTGTTGGTCTTGTTGATATGATGATTAAATATAATGAAGATATAAAAAATAAAAAATTGCCTCAGGAAAAAAAAATATTAAAAATTCAAATTGATACAATTGACAAGCAAATCGATCAATTAGTTTATCAATTATACGGATTAACTGACGAAGAAATCAAAATCGTTGAATCTGAGGTTCTGTAAATAACCATTATCCATCGTAATGCTTTAAATTTGTTCATTTTCTTTGGCGACCAAAGAAAACGAACAAAAAGAAAGGTCGCCCTGTCCCTTGTCCCTCCTTCGTCGGGATACCCTGTGCTCCTCAAACCTGCCGGAATTTTGATCAATTTTATATTTTTTGGTCGCTACGCTCAAACAGTCTAAAATGCTTATCGTCAGTTTCTGCGGTGCTCGGCTGCGGAACAATGGGATTCCCAGCGGCCACTATAATTGAAGTATCATGGGGTTTTTTCTCATTCCCACGGTCCTCCGTGGGAATGTATATAAGGATATCATGGGGGTCTTCTTTCTCATTGCAACACGACTGATCAGGTACTTGTTTTCATGGAAAAAGGGAGCAAATTGTTTGAGCGATGGTATGGTATATTTCTTGGGTGCTAAAAAGAATAGATTGAGGTGATAAACCCTGGCAGTCAAATAATTTAGCGAGTTTTTGATCCCGCCATGAAAACCGGTGAATCGAGAGTAACGTGTTGCAGGGCGTGTCTCTTTTGCTACTTTTCTTTGCCCGTCAAAGAAAAGTAGATAAGATTCATTATGTTATCTATATCCCTGACAAGTACTGAATCCTTACTTATTCCCAATCAATTTTTCCAGATTGGTCCTGGCAAACTCAATTGACGAATCAATGCTAAGAGCGATCTGGTAATGTGCGATCGCGTTATCTGTTTCCCCCATGTCCCGGTAATTGGATGCAATATTGGCATAATCGATGGCGGAAGAGGGATTCAACCGGAGAACCTTTTTAAAATATTTAATCGCCTTTTCGTGCTCTTTGAGCATGAAATAGCAGAACCCCATCAGGTTATAGATATCTGTCCGTTCATTATCAACCGCCTCACCTTTTTTAAGAACGTCCAAGGCAGCGTTGTAATCGCCCATATCCTTTAAACAGACCCCCATGTAGGAATAAATGCTGGGAATATCCTGTTTGTCCGGATTGAGCTCAAGGGCCCGGCTGAATAAACGGTAAGCGGTTTCCGTACTTTCTAAGGCCAGGTGACAGGTGGCGAGGTAGAATTTGATGTAATAGGTATCCGGCAAGGTCTTGTCGATTTCGGCAAGTTGCAGGATGGCTTTTTCCGGAGGATTTTTTTCAACAATTAATTTGCATGAGAACATGCCGACACTGGTTCCGGCCGCCCGTTCCCTGAAGTGAGCCCCGGGAACCATGGAATAGAAAGCAGGAAGGTCGAGCTTGGGGTGCGTGGTGGCAACCGTGATGACCTCGAACCCTCTCTGGGAGAGCTCCGACAGGCAGTTTTCCACTTCAACTTTGATGTTTTGGTTTGAAATATCCGGCAGATCGGAAATATCCAGCCGTTTTTCAGGGTGCGTGATATACCGGGCCTCTTCAATTGAATGGTATTTTGGCAGGCCGCTGGCCACGAAGTTGGATCCGGTGTTAAAATCACCGGCCAGTTGAGCGGTTTCAGTCAACGCCCGGCTGAACGCTTTTTCGGGATCCGGGGTGGTGCCGGCCGTCCAGACAATTTCACTTTTTTCCGGAAAAGTCGACGGGTCAAATGCCATCACGCCGACAGTGGGGATTCCCATGTCCAGCGTAAAATCAGAGACATAAAGGTTGATGCCGGTTTTGTTATATTTTTCAACCATTCGGACAACCGCCGGATCAGTGGCGGATTCCGGATTGATGCCGGGAATCATTTTTTTTTCACGGCAGACAATGGCAGAAACGTGTCGTTCGACAATCTCACAGATTCCCTGGCACAGGGCTTCTTCAACACAGTTTCCCGCAGAAGTGCCGTTAAATTGATTGATGGCAAAAAACCAGTCAAAAGGCACCAGCATTTTTTTCTGTGTGGTCAGGTTATAACCCCAGGTCCATTTCATGGGAATATTGGAAAAAAATTCTTTGGTTTTGGCCAGGTCGTCTGATACGTCATGGACCGATTTTGCGATCATTTCAAAGGGCATGGCCCGGTCTTTGAGATGATCATAGGTGCCAATGATAAAATTTTGCGGTGTATTCGCAAAATTGTAAAAACTGTAACGCTCCACCAGCTCCATGACTGCGCTGGTCTCCGCCTGAACCGGTGTAGCGCCTTTACCCATCTGCTTTGACGTGCCGGTCAAACGGGCTGCATCTTCTCCGCAGACACTGAAGTAAACCGGGATATCCAGCCGCCCGTTATCAATTCGGACGGTTTCTTTTAAAATGCTCAGATCCAGGCGACTGAATTTGATTTTAACGTTTTTAAGCGTCTGATCCGGTGCAATAATTTTGTCCTGGTCATCCGTAAAGGTTTTATATGCATCTTTTAAAGTGATTGAAGTACTCATTTCTTCCCCATAATGATTCGATATTTATTTTTTAAGAAACCAATATATTTTTTAAAATAAAAAAAACAGGGCAACAGATAACACTTTTGGGCCGGACATGACAAGCAAGAATGTTTCAAATTTAAGGAAAAATTATGATATCAATAGGGGGGCGTTTTTAATACCAGCGGTTTAAGGAATCAGGCGTTTTAAGGAAGTGTCGGAACCAAACATTTTTCTTGATTTATTTTTACCTAACTTGAGCGATTGTCGAGGTTGCCGCATATACAAGGAAAATGCGTTGCCGCTATAGTCGTTTATTCGGTAGCGCATTTGACGCAGTAGATGCGGTGAGATCGGCAATCCCGCAGGGTTTAAAATTTTGAAACTTAAAAACAGATCAACATCCTTAAATAAATATAAAAACAATTTTTTCAAAATTTAAAATGCTCAATTTAGGTTTTAATCGAACAGGTCTGAATGACCACCGGTGCGAACAAGACAAAGCTCGCTTCCTTCAATCCTGTAAATCAAAAGCCAGTCAGGTTCTATATGACATTCTCTAACAGCATTTCCATGAATGCATCCGCCCGGGTCTGAAATTGTGCTACTGAAAAATTGCGTTCATCCATATGGTCGGCATCAATAATTACCGACGGAATATTGAGTTGTTTTTCAAGTTCCCGTTTGATTTCCATCTGTCCCAGCGTAATGGGAACACAGGATTTGTTTCGGTGAAAAATAACCCCGTCTATTGTATATTTTTTGCAGGCTTTGAGCACCATTTCTTTTCGTTTATTAATGGAAACACAGGACACAAGGGGATAGGACATGAGACTTTTCATGGCAAGGGCCCGGACCGGATCTTTCGGATCCATTCTCAGTGACCAGGCAGCGGAATATGTTTCAGCCACCACGACCCCGCCGGATTTTTCAAAATAATTAAACAACCCCATATTATACCACAACGGGATATTGTCCCAGAAAAGGCGCAGCTTTTCATTTTCAATTACGCCAATGCCACTGTCAGCTTTTTCCTTTATTTCATCCCTGACGCGGGTTAAAAAATCAACCGCCGTCTGCGTGCCCTGAAGGGTCACCATGACGAACATGATTCCCATTTCAGCAGCTGAAAAAGGCACCGGAATATTCCGCCGATAAGACATGATCTCATCCCAGAGCTCACAGGCCCGGTCTGAAAGCGCCACCGTGTGTTTCAACTTTTCATAATCCATCCGATGTCCGGTGACTTCGGTTAGAAAATCAATCAGGCGGTGCATTTCAGAAATCGCATATTCTACATGGTGTTCCTTGATCTCTTCTGTTGCCACCTGGGGCAGATCCGCAGAAAAAATTTTTGCCTTTGGAAACTTTTTTTCAATGGCATGAAAAATTTTCATTACAGGGACGCACCCACCACCTGGTGTCAGCAGGATGTCCGGCTCAGGAAGGCCGCCGAATGGGGATTCTTTGTCATTCATTAGGCCGTTAACATACCCGATGATATTTCGCAGGTAGCCGCAAAGATCCCTTGAATAGCCCATTTGCTCCGAGACTTCAAAGTTTTGCGGTGTTAATCCGAATGCCGCGCAAACCGGAGACCAGTTTTCCGGAAAGACCGGTTGCAGGTCCATAGCGTAAAATATTTCAATGGCTCCATTCATAGGAGGCATCCAGCCGACAGGTTTGCCCTGGGATTTAGCTTCTATACATTGAACATAATAGTCAGTGACAACTTTTTGGAGTTCTCTGGCAGTCTTTAATCGTTTGTTGGATTTTTTTGCTTTATCCATCTATTTTTTCCCTTCAGTCTCTTTCCTTTCACCTTTCACCTTTCACCTTTCATCTTTTATTTTCCCCCAATCATCTCAAAAAAACCTTCCAGCCGGGTTTTTACCTGGCCTTCCATCTGCCATGTCTCATCCATTTCAATTACAATAGAAGGAAAGCCCTGCTCTTTAAGTGATCCTGAAAGAATCGGGATGTCGGAAAGGTGTGGGGTGCAGAATTTCTGTATCAGGAAGATCACTCCTTTTGCTCGAGATCGTTCCAAAATATCCAATATTCTCCGACTCCGATCTGCGACCCGGCTTCTGGATGGACACGGGAACCGGTTCATGTATCGATGAATCAGCCGATCCATGGGCGTTTTGCCTTTGCCGTCAACCGGGAGTATCTGGCGGAGTCCGTTGCAGAGGTCATCTGCGACAATCCGCCCGCCACATGCTTCAATCATATCCATAACTTCCGGTCTTTCAATCAGGCTCCCTGAAACTAAAACCGGTACTAAAACCGGCACCGCAACCGGGATACCTTTGCCCGGTTTTTTGCTTTTATCCAACAGCCTGTCTGAAATTTTTTTAAGCATTGCCAGGTAATCTTCCGGCGGAATCACCGAACCGGCATCAATGATGGTCATGAATTCGGCTGCGGTAAAACATGATTTTCCTTCATAGCGATGCTGATAAAGACTCAGCTGAAGCGTCCGAATCCAATGATACAGATCCAAAGAGTCGTTTAAGGCGGAATCGCTGAAATTCCCGCCAAGGGTATTCAGCTTTTTGATCAATTCATCGAGAACGGACTTGAAGTAATTTTTCGATTCGGGCGTCTTATTATATGGAATGGGAACGGAATGAACAATATCGAGTTTTATCGTATCCTTCCAGATATTCACCATACCACATGCCGCATCACAGGTATATCCCTGGACCAGTCCGGAAAGAAAATCATATTGCCCGTCAAGTGCTTTTTCCAGCGCGAGTTTCATGTAGGGACAGATAAAATCCGGGACATGCTGATATGCCTTGTCAATGTTCCCATATCCGCCGGTGATCCGAACAGGAATAAAACCACATGCATGGATAATCTCAACCGGTGTGTACGTGCAGAAATAGCCGATAATTTTTTTACCGTCTTCAGACAGGGCGGTAAGGGCTGTTTGACTGGTGCTGATTGCTTCTTTAAATTGAATGACACTGTCAGTGGTCAATTAATGTTCCTTTTCAATTATTATTTATTGTTTTTTTATACTTTTGTAAAAAGTCAGATTTTTACGAAGCCGTCTTTTTTGCCAG
>JAJRPH010000409.1 GCA_024280875.1 Deltaproteobacteria bacterium
ACCGACAGAGGCTACGTCTACAGTCTGGTTAAAGAAGCTTTCAGCCTGACGCCGGAACAAACATATGATCTGACCCGGAAAACTGGTAAAGACCGATTCACTCTGGATGAAGCCGTTAAAAAAGTTCCCGGCCTGAAAAAACACATCAAATCCGCAAGACCCGGATTGAACGCACGGAGAATCGGCACCGGCATCGTCAAAACACATGCATCGTCATCCAGAGGCGGTGAAGTTTCCGACGGCGCTTTCAGGGATATTGTCGCTGGCTTCCTTAAAGAAATCGCATTTCAGGGCGGCTTGAATGTGAATATAAACCTGACGATTCAGTTTAAAGGTATGGGGTAATATTCAGACATATAAGTGACCTTTTGGTTTAATCGAGTCATCTGCTTCGATTAAGTCAATATTAACGATAATTTTCGAAACTCCTTGCGCGGAAGTGTCTTTGACGCCTCCGCGCAATCATTTTTTTTACATCCTCCATTGCAATTCCTGTTTAACTTCAAGTAAAGTACCTTTCTTGTCCGTTACCGTTTTTTTTGCAATCAAAGGTTTTTCAGAAAATGACGTCTTTTCAAAAAAAAATTGAGCTGCTGGCTCCGGCAGGCAATTTTGAAAAACTTGAAACCGCTATCCACTATGGTGCTGATGCGGTTTATCTGGCCGGCAAGGATTTCAGTTTACGAAATTTTTCAGGCAATTTTACCATTGATGAAATATTTCAAGCGGTTTCCTATGCCCATAAAAAAAATGTCAAGGTCTATGTGGCCTGCAATATTTACCCGCGGACCAATGAAGAATCCGCCATTACAAAGTTTTTGGCAAAACTCGGAAAAATTAATCCGGATGCCGTAATCATTGCGGACCCCGGTATTTTGATGCAGGCGAGAAAACTCATTCCGAACATTCCCATTCACCTCAGCACCCAGGCAAACACAACCAGTCGCCAAAGTGCTTTATTCTGGGCATCACAGGGAGTTACACGGGTAAACACCGCACGGGAACTGACTCTGGAAGAGATTAAAACACTGGCCCATAACTGCCCGGTGGAGATTGAAACCTTTGTACACGGAGCCATGTGCATTTCTTACTCAGGCCGGTGCCTGCTAAGCAGTTATATGGCCAGACGGGACAGCAACCGGGGGATGTGCGCCCATCCCTGCCGGTGGAAATACTCTGTGGTTGAAGAACTGCGTCCCGGCCACTACATGCCGCTGGCTGAAGACGATAGGGGGTCATATATATTTAATTCCAGAGATTTATGCATGCTTGAGCATATCCCGGAAATGATCAATGCCGGAATTTCATCTCTTAAAATTGAAGGCCGCATGAAAGGGCTGAATTACCTTGCCTCCGCTGTAAAAACCTACAGGCAGGCCATTGATTTATATTATATGGCACCGGAAACCTACTCTGTATCTGAAGATTGGCGACAAACACTTGCCGGTATAAATCAGCGGGGATATTGTACGGGTTTTTATTTAAATGATCCGGAGGCGCGACTGCCGAATTATGAAAAGGACAAACCGGAAAACAACCCGAAATTTGTGGGGAAAATTGAAAAAATTATTGACGGCAACCATTTCCTTGTGGGTGTCAGAAATAAAATTCAAATCAAGGATACCATTGACATCCTCACGGCCAACGGGCCGAATCAGTCCAACCGGATTGCTAAAATGATGACTGAAAAAAATGAAGAGACAGCAGTAGCCCAGCCCAACTCCAGCGTATTTATTGAAATCGAATTCCCGTCAGACTGTGAACCTAATGATATAATACAAAAAACAAACACAGAGGAATGAAAAACTTTTGCGCTTGGCCATACGCCGTTAAAATTCGACTCAAAATACTCATTTATAAATATAGACTCCGCTTTTTCGTCGAATTTTGCCTTGGCCAAATCTTAGCTTTGGCCTGCGCTCATGACGTTTTTCAATACCCTGCTATTAAAATACTGAAATAGCATAATGAAAACATATTCGATCGATGGATTGAACATCACCTGCGAAAAACAAGGAGCTGATAAGTACATCAAGATCAGCTACCCATTCCGATTTGGTAAATATTCAGAAATAAAATCGAACAACTATACATTTCAATTCAACCTCAACGGTGAGATTAAAACCATCCAGGGGCGCGGGGAGGGTTGGCTGGATGCGTCGGAATGGCTGAAACGAAATGCCGGAAATGATTGGACCTACTTTGCCGCCGGCGGCTATACCGGTGCGTATGATTTTACCGGTGAATATTATGTACCGTGCCTGCCTTATGACAGTAACGGTATTTTCGGTCATAACCGGTTTAATAGTCCTGAAGTCGCAAATGCATTTGAAGCCTGGCATCAGCTGATCGATCAGCTAGCCACAATGGACAAAACCGGTATGCCCTGCAAAATATATGAATTTATCAATCGTGTGCTTACAATGGGGCCTGAAACACTCGCACAGCGTGCCCGGCTGCTTCATGACATTATCGGCGGCCGAGTATCTGTCCTGCCGCCGGATACCCGC
>JAJRPH010000410.1 GCA_024280875.1 Deltaproteobacteria bacterium
GGCCATGTGGCCGGTCGCTGATCCCACGTCCGTTATGATGCCTCCGGCTTTCCGGATTACTTTGGCAAACCGGGGAGAGGTATACTTTGCCACGAGTATTGCACCCTGGGGAAACACATCCAGATCCTCGTCCCGGTATATTTTGAATACTTTCCCGATGGCGATGCCTCTTTGGGCAATGGTCCCTTTATTTCCGAATACGATGGGATGCCGGCTCAAAATGTCAGGAAGGTCCCGAACGATCAGGGACCGGTTTATTTTGATGTTGAGCGGCCGGGCCTGCAAAATAAACAGAGTGCCATCATGATCAAATGCGAATTCAATATCTTGAGGCGTTTTAAAATGCCTTTCGATCATCAGCCCGGTTTTTGCCAGTAGTTTGAGCTGTTTTGGCGTGAGACTTGCCGCCATCCGCTCATCATCCGTGACTGAATAAATTTTTGTGCCGCCTTTTGCCTGCAACCCGAGTTTTTCTTTTTTTTCAGCAACGGTGAGCACTGTCTCCGTATAGGGGAAGCGGCGGTTTACCTGAAAGTAGTCGGATGCCGTTTTCCCTTCCACAATAGGCGCCCCCAGTCCCCATACGGAACTGATCAGCATTGAATCACGCTCGAGCATCTGTGGATCAAAAGTATATAATACGCCGCTTGTCCTGGGATTCACCATCAACTGGCATCCAACAGCCATGACGACTTCTCTTTCGGAAAATCCTTTAAGTCTCCGGTATTCCATGGCTGAAGCTGAATACATACTGGCAACAACTTTTTTATATCCATCCAGGAGATGATCGGCCGGTTTATTTAATAGACTTAAATATTGCCCGGCAAAACTATGTCCGCTGTCTTCTCCCCATGCGCTGCTCCGAACGGCCAGAAATGGTTTTGATCCTTTGGTGCCGCTATAGAGATTGGCCAGGGCGTTATCAACCGCTTTTTTGAGCAGCACAGGAATTTCGCTGTTGGTAATCATCGCCTGAATTTGTCGAGAAGCCTTTTCGATAGATAATTCTTTATTGTACCATGAGTCGGTAATCGTTTTTACTTTGTCCCAAAGGTGATTATACGACATAAACGAATCAAAGGCGCGCGTGGTGACGGCAAATCCGTCCGGGACAGTCAATTCAAGTACGTTTTTTATTTCTCCCAGATTCGCATTCTTTGCCCCCACAACATCTTCAAAATCCCGGTTGATCAGGCGATAGAGCATGACATAATCTGTCATAGGGATTACCGGACGCCCGGCCTGTTCTTCCTGTATTTCATTATGGATGCGTTGAAACGAATCATTTAAGCTCGAGTATTTTTCCGGTGCCATGAAATTGATACCGGTGATCAGCTCCTGGATCAGTTCGTCGGCTTCCTGGCAGGTCGCTCGGATATATTGGCTGTCAAAAATATAATCCCCGCTTAATTTGTCACCCATTTCGGCAATCAACGCCAGTATTCGGTTATTGGCGGTCAGGATTTTTTGAAATATTTTGAAAAAGACATTAAACGATGCCTGGCGGGCGATTCGTTTTCGTACGCCCTTACGCTTTCCGGCCCGATTCAATAATCGGAAAATTTTGGAAAATCGTTTCATGCTGTTTTGTTTAATGCCCTCCTCCCCCTTTAAAAAGAACACCGGTCAAGAGGCCGGCGCCAAGCGCAATCAGTGTCGCTATAATGCCATAGAGAACTGCATGGTCATATGCAAGGGCGCTGATCATGGCCGGGAGGCCGGATTCCTTTATTTTAAGTTGTCGGTTATCTGTTTTCACCACCTTGCCGTCCTTTAAAATAAAGGTGGTAACTGAATAGACCCCCTGGGCCATGCTACTTGGAATTGCAAGCTCACATGCGAATGATTTTTTTTGGGCATCCATGTTGCGATAGCTCACCGCGTTTTCGTTAACGGCATAAATGCCTTCACTGGCTTTGAGCTTAATGAACTCCTGAAATTGAAAATCTTTATCTTCACCGGCAGGAGTGATGGTGGTCAGATTTTTCAGCGAATCAAATCCAATGGCCGGCATTTGCTGTCCGTGGTCGCCGGATAAGTCGGATTCAGGAATAGAAGGCGGCAGGTAAAGCATGTAAACCTCGGGAACATCATGGAAAGTGATCGTCGCCGTGTTCATCCATAATACCCCGAGAACCCGTCCTTTTTTCAGAAGCTCCACATCCTGCGTTGCCCCGCTTAACCGGATGATCACTTCCGCGTCACGAGGGACCTCTCCCGAAACAGACACCTGCCCACCGTTATAAAACGCGCCGATGTGAATAAGATTTGGTTCCATTTGAATATTCGTTTGGATATCAATGGCTTCTGCCGTTATAGACATGATTGGCAGCCACGTCACAGTCGCCATGATAATGATGAGAATCAATTGTTTGCGCACCTTAATGTCCTCCTTTGTAGGCTAACAGAATATCCGGGGGAAGTAAAAGGCTGAACAGCATTTTGACCATCACCAGCAGCACGAGAATGGCCAAAAGGATTTTTAACTGATCTCCTCCCAGTTTTTTACTGATTTTGGCACCGAGCTGAACACCAAGAGTTGACCCCAGAAGCAGAATCAGGGCCAGAATGAAATCCACGGTATGATTGGTGGAAGCCTGCATGATGGTCACATTTACGCAGGTAAACAGAATCTGGAAAAGACTGGTTCCCACGACAACATGCATGGGCATGCGTAGAAGGTACACCATTACGGGAACCATGATAAACCCCCCGCCGACTCCCATGATTGCAGCCAGAATGCCGACAATACCGCCTAAAACAATCGGCATGAAAATAGACACCTCGATACCGGACTTTTCAAAATGGGTCTGGCCGGGGAGCTTTTTTATCAATCGCGCGTAACGGGATTCCTTTTTAATGACCGGGGGCAATTCATGGGCTTTGCTTCTGATTCCCTGCAAACTTTCAAGAAACATATATCCGCCCACAAAACCCAGCATCAATACATAGGTTACGGTAATCAAAAAATCGGCATTCCCCATTGCCCTTAGAATTTTGATAATCCAAACTCCCCCGGTGCCCCCCACGACACCCCCGATGAGCAGATAAATGCCCATTTTAAAATCAACATTTCCCATACGGTAATGGGCCAGTGTACCGGAAGTCGAGGCTGCAACGATCTGATTGGAATCGGAAGCCGCAGCCACGGTTGGCGGAATTCCCATCATAATCAGAAGGGGCGTCATTAAAAAGCCGCCTCCCACTCCGAAAATTCCGGACAGGAGACCTACAAATCCTCCGAGGATAAAAATGAGCGGTATGCTAATACTGTGTCCCGCAATCGGTAGATAGAGATGCCACATATTCAACTCCTTTTTCGACTTTCTTTAACATCTTTACGATGAACCACTTCAATCCGGCAGTGTGTTCGCAACTTGATTTCCCCTAAAAGTTCGGGAAGTTTTTCCGATGCGCCGTTTGGGCCCGGAAGCGGACTATCCAGCACCAGAAGGCTGATCTTTTTTTCCCGAATAAATTTGATCAGTTCATTTTTATACGATCCATAGGCCAGATAATAATCAATGGGAACCCCATCTGCGCGTCCTTCCATGATAAGCTTTTCAAGACGGGTTCGGATCGGGGATTCTTCTTTTTCCTGCAACCGCTGATTATCTGAACCGGCCGCCGGCTCGATCACAAGGAGGACGGATATCTTCACATTCATTCGTTTGGCCAAATTCAGCACATGAATGACCGACCATAAACTGGTCATTTTCGAGTACAGGCCCACCAGGATTCTTTCCATAAACTATAAATCTCCCATTTGCTATTTCCACACGATTTAAGTGTAAAGCAATATGGATGCCAAGTTTACGGTTTTCGATAGGTTGGTGTTGTAATGGCTTTACAGCAGGGTCTTTTCGAGGATTCAATTAATCGTTGAATTTTTTTTCATCATAGGAGAAACCGGATCGAGAAACCGGAACGATAAAATTGTTTCAAAGTGAAATAGGGCCGGCGATCGTGCGATGCAGCAGGGCGTCATGTACGGTAAGGTAAAAGGGGAAGGTTGTTTTTAGTTGGGGATTGTTTCAATATGAAACATGCATAATAAAAATATGGAGCATATATGCTAAATAATATTAAAAACAATATGTTACTTTATATTGTCTTTGTTTCATTTTGAAAATATGACGATGTTATGTATTGTTTTCACGTTTTTTTATCAGGCCGAATTTTTTCATCCGCCGCCATAAAGTTGTCCTTGGGATATCCAGTATATTGCTTGCCAGACCTGTATTATAAGCGGTCATATTCAATACCTTTTCAATGTGCAGTCTTTCCGTTTCCGCAAGGGATGCGAGTCCTTCACCTTCAAGGCTTGAAAATTCCAGTTTCTGGAGGTCGGAAGGCAAATCACTCACAGAAATGACTTCAGCTTCGGCAAGGGCCACGGCTCTCTGGATGATGTTTTCCAGTTCCCGCACATTGCCGGGAAAGTTGTAATTTATGAGAATACCCATGGCCTGTGACGAGATTCGTCTGGTTTTCTTGCCGAAAGCGCGATTGAACTTTTCAATGAAGTGGGTTGTCAAAAGGGGGATATCATCTCTTCTTTCGGATAGTTTGGGCAGGTTGATGGCCACCACGTTGAGACGGTAGAAGAGGTCTTCCCTGAATTCGCCCATATCCACCGCTTTTTTAAGGTTCTTATTGGTTGCGGCAATAATTCGGACCTGCAAATCTATGGGGGAGACTCCGCCCACCCGAAGGATTCGTTTTTCCTGAATGACATGTAAAAGCCGCACCTGCATGGCCAGCGGCATTTCACCGATTTCATCTAAAAACACGGAGCCGTGGTTGGCGGATTCCAACAGGCCGATTTTGGTTGCCGAAGCGCCCGTAAACGCGCCTTTTTCATATCCGAACAGCTCGCTGCAGATTAATTCCTCCGTAAATCCACCGCAATTAAAGGATACAAACGGGAAATCCTTTCTCGGGCTCAATGCATGGATAGCCCGCGCGGCCATCTCTTTGCCGGTGCCGGTTTCCGCTTGCAGCAGTATATTGCAGTCAACCGCCGCCACTTTTTTTATCATGGCAAATACGGTTTGCATAGGCGGGCTGGCACCGATAAATCCGGCAATGAAATCGTTTCCCGCAAGGGTTGCTTTTAAACTTTTGTTTTCCCTGCGAAGGAGTATTTTTTCTTTCGCACCGTTGGCAAGGGATCTCACCTCGGGGAGCCGGAAGGGCTTGGTGATATAATGGTAAGCGCCATTCTTTATGGCATGAACCGCCGAGTCAATCGAACCGTGACCAGTCATAATAATCGCTTCCGTAACCTCATGGCCGGCCTTTATGCGGGACATAATTTCATGGCCGTCCATATCGGGAAGTTTCAAGTCTATGAAAACAATATCAAACGGGTACCGGGCCATTCGGTCCAAAAAACGGATTCCGGTCTGAAAGGTCTCTACATCAAAATCTTCTGCTTCAAGTATTCGCGAAAGTTGCTTACACACCGTTAATTCGTCATCAATAATTGCCAGTCGTATTTTCATATCAGGTTTTTGAAGATTAGTTTAAACAGTTTTCAATGAACGCGGCTGTACCGCAATCCATAATTTTTATAAACCGGGAGTCAGTCGTTAAAATAAGGGTTGCCGAGTGTACAATAGGCCAAATCACTTTATTCTTTAGTTGCCTGACTTTTTTTCCTATTTTCGATTTAGTGAACCCCAATGTCAAGATAGATTTTGGTGTATTTTAAGCGTCAAATTCGGATGAATTGTCCGGGAAAAATTTTTTCAATTTTTAAATACTGTTTTTAACCTTAAAAAATATTATAAAATATGCTATTTTAAAGAGTGAACATGAAAAAAATTGGTTGGCACATCGCACCTGAAATCTGGAGCCGGAAATGTATCATTCATACTGGGACTGGAATGTCGGGAAAAAAATCATTGCGGATTTAAGTCAGTGGCGGAAGACATTTGAATGGGTCGAAGAGCCATATGTCAGTCCTGATGGCGAGACGATTGCCGCCATTGTCAAACCGGAAGATCTAAAATTTTCGGTTTGTGCAAATGGTGAATTGTGGGAAAACTATTTTGATAAAATCTGGTATTTGCGATTCAAACCGAACAATTCGCTGGTCGCCCTGGTTTCAAAAGACAGCCGGTGGACCGTGGCGGTTGCGGGACAGACCTGGGAAAACGGGTATGATTTTGTCTGGGATACCCGATTCAGCAAAGATGGAAAGCGCATCACAGTGGCGGCTGTCAATGAAAATAAATATTTTGCCGTCACTGACGGCTCCCCCTGGGAACAGACATATCCTTCCTTAAGCAACCTGACAGTCAGCGATGATGGTAGAAATGCCGCTGCCGTAGTTCAGTCGATTCTTTTTAATTCCGGCGAGATCTTCAAGTTTCAGCAAGGATGCTATACCGCAGCAGTCAACGGAAAAGCCTGGGGCACTAATTTTCTCAATATATGGGATATGAGTTTTTCCCCGGACGGTCAGCATCTGGCAGCAGAAGTTAGAAAAACACTCTATGATTACACCATCGTTGTGGACGGCCAACCCTGGGATAAAAACTTCTTATCGGTCTGGAAACCGAAATTCAATCCGAAAGACGGTTCGGTCACTGCTCCGGTAAAAGTCAGAGGCGGATGGGCTTTGGCCCGTAACGGTGAGATCTTTTGGGATGAGCGTTTTTTGCAGTTATGGCATCACCAATACAGTGCTGACGGTAAAAATATTGCCGCCATTGTTGCCCCGAGATTTGGCCAATGGACCATCGCCGTTAACGGCAGGCCATGGCCCGTGACATTCAACAACCTGGTCACCGACCTGGTTGTCAGTCCGGACGGGAGACGAATTGCCTGCGCGGCAAAATCAGATGGGCAATGGTATATCGCGGCTGACGGCCAATGCTGGGACAATGGGTTTGATATGGTATGGGCCCCGGTTTTCAGTCCTGACAGCCGGCATATTGCGGTAAAGGTCGAAAAAGACGGACGATTTTTTGTTGTTATTGACGGTAATCCTCTAAAAATGGATTTTACTGCGGCATGGGACCCGATCTTCAGCCCGGACAGTGAGAAAATAATGATAAAAGGCATTGGCTGCGATGGAAATGAGAGCCAATATTGCCGCCATATATTGAATTTGTACGATTAATTTGTCTGGTTAATTTCTTTGGATTATAGCCTTAAAGGTAAATTCAGATGATGCATGAAATATTCAGTTTTGTCAGGGGCCCCATGGTGTGGATTGCATTTACGGTATTTACCGTGGGCAGTCTTTATCGGTTTATTTCCATGTGGCGTCTGGCTAAAAAAAAGGATTCCGTGGTATTTAATTATTTCAGTTTTTTCTACGCTCTCAGATCGATCGGTCACTGGATTTTCCCGTTTGCCGGCGTCAACATGCGGAAGCATCCTGCAATGACGGTGGTTGCATTTCTATTCCATATTTGTCTTTTTGTTGTTCCGATTTTTTTAAGTGCCCATGTCATAATGTTCAAAGAGTCCTGGAACATTTCATGGCGGTGGCTGCCGGATCCGGCGGCAGATATAATGGTAATGATCGTGATCGTTTGTTGTCTGTTTTTTTGGGGCCGCCGGATTTTTCTGAAGGAAGTCAGATATCTGACATCCGTATCCGATTATCTGATTCTGGCGGCAGTTGCCGCGCCCTTTATTTCCGGGTTATGGGCATATCACCAATGGACCGCATTTTCGGCAGTAATGATCGTTCATATCATTTCCGGTGAGATCCTGCTGATGATTATCCCATTTACAAAACTGAGCCACATGCTCTTTTTCCCGTTTACACGCGGATATATGGGCTCTGAATTCGGTGCGGTTCGACATGCAAAGGATTGGTAGCCTAAAACGACCTGATTGGCTTTTAACGTCAAAGGATTATAACGAATGACTAAACAGTCGCCTGCAAATATTGCAACTATTCCGGATGAAGGCATTGACAAAGGTGGGCAAAGACTGACGACGGATCAGATTACCCGGGTGATTTCCCGGCATCTTGAAGAAGAGGGCGGGGCTCGTCTGAAGATTTATATGGAAACATGTGTTCATTGCGGACTCTGCAGCGACGCCTGCCATTTTTATTTATCCAATGACCATGATCCGAAATTCTCTCCGGCTGGAAAGGTCAAGCAGGCACTTGCTCCCATCATCAGGAAAAAAGGCCGGGTTTCCGTTGATTTTATTAAAAAAGCCAGTGAAATTGCTTTTACTGAGTGTAATCTTTGCAGACGGTGTGTGATGTATTGTCCGTTTGGGATAAACATCGCTTACCTGATGCTGTTTATACGCCGGATCTGTCACAAACTGGGGGTTGTTCCGCAGTATATTCAGGATACGGCTCACAGTCATTCCGCCACCATGAATCAGATGTGGGTCAAAGAAGATGAATGGATTGATACCCTTCACTGGCAGGAAGATGAGGCGCGGGACGAAATCGAAAATCTGAGAATACCCCTTGAAAAAGAGGGTGCCGATATTTTTTATTCCGTGATCGGGCCGGAGCCGAAATTTCGTGCCCAGTTGATTTACCAGGCGGCTGTGATCATGAATGCCGCCGGGATGGACTGGACAATGCCGGCAACATCGGGGTGGGACAACAGCGATATGTGCATGTATACCGGGGATGAAGAAATGGTGGCCCGCTTAAAAAAAGTTCATTTTGAAGCGGCCATGCGTTTGAAAACTAAACGCATTGTCATGGGGGAATGCGGCCATGCGTTCCGGTCGGTCCATGATGTGGGGAATCGTTATCTGGGCTGGAAGATGTCCCCTTTGTCGGTGATCCATGCCATTGAATTTTACTATGAACTGTTCAGAGACAGAAAGCTTAGAGTCCGGCAGAAATATTCTATACCGGTCACCCTGCATGATCCCTGTAATGTGGTTCGCGGCGGCGGTCTTCATGAACTGGCGCGTTATGTGATCCACGAAACATGCTCCCGGTTTGTCGAAATGCATCCGAATCGTGAGCACAATTACTGCTGCGGTGCGGGCGGCGGTGTGATCAACTGCGGACCGCCATATACGAAAAAACGGGAGAGCAGTAGTAAGGTCAAGGCCGACCAGTTGGCCGATGCCATGGCCAGAGGAGCCAAGGTAATTATCGCGCCTTGTCATAACTGCCACAGCGGGCTCGAAGATACTGTGAAGCATTATGGTCTGGACATGGAGATCAAGTTTTTGGGAGATATTATCTATGAGTGCATTTATAAATGATGGCTTCGTAAAAAGTCCAAATTCTTTGTTGCGCTTCATCCTTCGTTTCTTCATGGTACGCTAAGTATAAATCATCACTCAGGATTTCCGCGCCTCGCCAATTTTATAAGATTGGTGGAGCTTTTTTCTTTGCCATCCGACGCGGACTTTTTGTGGAGATAAGTCATTAATGAAGCAAAATAACATTTTTACATATACAGTTATTTTCAGTATTTTCCTGTTGATCGGAACGATTGCGGCATTTTCTCAGGAAGATATTGAAAACGTTCATGATAGCGCATTTAAAAAACTGACGCGTCCTGCGGTTGCGTTTTTTCATGATATTCATAATGACAAGGCGGCGATTGAAGAATGCAATGTGTGTCATCATATGTTTGAAGGGAAAAAGCGGGTGGAGGATGACGATTCCATCGGCATGGAATGCTCGGAGTGCCATTATAAGGAGCCGGTGAGCTCAATCCCTGATCTGATAAGGGCCTATCATCTGCAATGCAGCGGGTGCCACCTGAAACAAAAAGCCGGACCGGTCCTGTGCGGTGAATGCCATCGCAGGGAATAGAATGATGAGTGAATTTTTTCCTGATACCTGAGAGTTTTAGCAAATTGGGATGAGATAAACGCAATATCTTATGCCTGTTCAAATTTTTCCGCTGTGCTGCCTTGCATGTTGCAATGAAGGGCTGTTTTTAACGGCGAGCTGTTGGATTTTTTCTATTTCTTGATAATATTCTCTTATCGCAGGTTGAAAATTATCTGGCATTTTGGGGTGTGAGCACAATTTTTAATTATTTCCGTTACCCCAAGATGTAGTGAAATTGCGTTATTGGGAAAACAAGCACCGTTACATATAGTTATCGATAGTCCTCGCTTCTAAAAAATATTGCAATACTGAATGTTTGGCAAGAGTTCTTCATAGGAAAAAATTCAATAGAAAGGAATTGATATACTTCACTACGAATAATCAGGAATCTTTCCCCCAAAAATATTTGATTGAAAAATATATCACTGAGTGCTATATTAAGTTTAATGAAAAAGCTAATGACAAAACATTTTTCAAAATGGGCAGCCAGGCAGAAAATCCCAAAGCGCGAACTTGCCAATGCTTTGACTGAAATTATGGATGGAAACTTCGAAGCAAACCTTGGAGGCTACCTATACAAAAAAAGAATCCGTTTTGAAGGTCAAGGGAAAAGTGGCGGCGGACGAACCATTATTTGCTACAAAAAAGGCGATCGTGCAATTTTTGTTCATGGTTTTGCTAAAAATGAAAAATCGAATTTGTCAAAAAAAGAACTTATTGCTTTCAAAGAATTATCAAAAATTTTGTTGAGACTATCTCCTGAAGAAATAGCGGTAGCCATAGAAAATAAAGATTTAATCGAGGTAAAGTCATGAGAAAATCCATAGCAACATCAATTACAAATACAGTTAAAGATTTGCATAAAAGTGGTTTGCTTGATGATATTACTATG
Source organism: Deltaproteobacteria bacterium (assembly GCA_024280875.1). Classification (GTDB taxonomy): domain Bacteria; phylum Desulfobacterota; class Desulfobacteria; order Desulfobacterales; family Desulfosalsimonadaceae; genus SURF-3. The sequence goes on from JAJRPH010000410.1 coordinate 10,689, forward strand.
AAAAATATCGAAAACCTATGCATACCTGAGGTTCGGGAATATACCCCTGAAAAAATTATTTCCATAAGGAAAAAATTCAGATTAAGCCAGGCGGCGCTTGCCAGTCTTTTTAATATTAGTCCTTCAACAGTTCAAAAATGGGAACAGGGAAACAAAAAGCCAGCCGGTGCATCGATGAAATTATTGGATATCATGGAAAGAAAAGGGATAAGCGCTCTTATTTAATTCTGATGGACTCTTTTAGATCATTGAAAACGGTTATCACTCTGGGCTCTTTTGATTATGCGCCATGGCTCTGAGATAAGGTTTTAACCACCGGCCGTTTTGAAGTGACGGTCATTTTTCAATCCCCTTTTTAACGTAATGGAGGTGTCATTATGAATGTTTCAGAAGCAATCACAAATTTTATGAATTTCCAGAAAATAAACTCTGGAAAAAAATACGGTCAAGAATTATAGGCTGTTTTTGGACAGATTTAGTTCCCGATTTGGCGATCAGGATCTTCAATCCGTAACACCTGATCAGATTCTTACGTTTCTGGTTCAAATCACAGAAGGTCAAAAACAAACCACCAAGCGATTCAAGTACATCCTTCTCAAAACACTTTTCAATTTTATCAAGAATGCCACAGATTCATCATTTGTTAATCCATGTGACTCAAATCTTCTGAAAAAGACGTTTCGCCATTCAAAAGGGCGGCAATGGTCCATTATTGAAAAAGATGTCATGGATGAAATTATATTCAAAACAGACAATCCCCGAAATCGTTTAATGCTCGAATTAATGGCCAGAGGCGGCATGCGGATCGGTGAGGTTTTGAAACTCAGGGCAATGGATGTTGAAGATTGCAAGCTCTTTCTCATAAATCCTAAAAGCGGCCGCCAGAATGAAGTGGTTTTCATCCCGAAAAAGGTGGCGGACAGACTCAGGGAATATATCCGTTTAAAAAATATAACTGCTGATGAAAAAATATTTCCGATCGGTTATACCCGTGCAAGACAGGTTGTTAAAAAAGCAGGCAGAAAAATCGGAGTTGAAATCAGTCCACATGATCTCAGGCGGCATGCAGCGACATATGCAAGCCGATCAGGAGCACCCATTGAAATTGTCAGTAAAATAATTCTCAGGCATGCTAATCTTTCCACCACCCAGCGATATTTAGGTAAAGTAAGCGATTCTGAGGCGATGCGATGGATTGAAAACATATTCAGTTAATGGTCAAAAAACCGGGGTTGGGCTTCATTCAGCCTCGGTTTTATTATTTCAAAACAATCTTATATTTCGCACGATCAGATATGTTTTTTCGAATTTAAATGCCGAGGTGTCAAAGCAGAGGCTAATAGCTTGATATTGCACCAAATAAAATAAATCTAGACTTTTGCCTTAAATTGTTTTACAACGTCTCAAAAACA
>JAJRPH010000411.1 GCA_024280875.1 Deltaproteobacteria bacterium
CGTGGTGATTGTTCCGCTTCATACTAAGAATCAGAAACTGGTGATCATCAAAGAGTTCCGGGTGCCATTGGGTGATTACCAGTATGGGTTCCCTGCAGGTCTGGTGGACGCCGGAGAAACGATAGAAACATCGGTTAAACGAGAACTGAAGGAAGAAACCGGGTTGACGGTGACCCGGATAAAAAAAATCAGTCCGCCCGTTTATTCATCTTCAGGCATGACGGATGAATCAGTTTCAATGGTTTATGTGGAATGTTCCGGAGAAACATCGAATGAAGGGAATGCAAGCTCCGAAGATATCGAAACTATATTTGTCTCCCCGGATGACGCACGGTCATTGTGCGGCAATGCCCGAATCAAATTTGACGTGAAAACATGGTTGGTGCTTTCCTATTATGGGGAAACCGGTAAATTCTGTGGGTAATTTTCCCTTTCAGGCTTTAAAAACACCAAGGTTTCCACATGAAGGGTGTGCGGGAAAAAGTCATACGGCGTAATCCGAATCACTTTATAACCGTTTTTTTCCAGCCGGACTAAATCCCTTTGAAGGGTTCCTGCACTGCAGGAAAGATATACCATGCGGTCCGGTTTGCAGGTGTCCGCAATCCAATTCAACACTTCAGGTTCAAGCCCGGTTCGCGGGGGGTTCACATAAAGCAGACGATACCCATCGGGCGGATGGGTATCCGTCCATTGGATCAACTGAGGAATGCGGTTGCTGCATTTGCCCCTTAAAATTTCTGTGTTTACCGCATTTTGCCGGGCGCACGCTACGGCCTCGCCATCTAATTCAACGCCCATAACATTTGAACACCGTTGCTGCCATCGGGCAAGTCCGGTCCCGATGCCGCAGTAAAGATCAATAAAGATATCTCCGGAATCCGGCGCAAGAAAAGTTTCAGCTGATGACAGGGCGTGATTGTAAAGGGCGGGAATCAGTTGCTGGAAGGCTCCATGCCCGTAAATGAGCTGGTTTTCATCAACCGATCGGGGGGAGCCGTAAAGCAGATGCCACGTGTTTTTTGTGAATACTTTTTTCCCGGTACAGGGATTTAAGTGCAGCCACAGTCCTTTGATGCCGATATATTTTAAAGTCTTCTTTAGGGGATCATCAAGCCATGCTAAATCCGGCATCTGTTTTGATTTAACCACCAGGGTGACCTGGTTGCCGTTCTGAACATAATATGCCAGAGGGAAAAGGACGGAAGAGGGCAGGCTGGATGAAAAAAGTGACACCGCATCCTGAATTTTTCGGGTATGGACCGGGCAGGTATGAATAGGAATGACGACTTCATTTTTAATTAATCCGAACTTCCAGATGCTTTGTTCCCATTGGGTCGACAGGCACACTTTTCCCCGGTATTCCCATTGTGATTTTCCATTTCCGGTTCGGATCGGATCAAATTTTGATTTCCATGCCGCCAGTTTGCTTTTTAACCATTTTTCTTTTTGAGCAAGGCTCTGCTCCCGGGTTAAATATTTATGCACGCATCCGGGGCATTCCGGCACGCATCCGGGTTTAAGGGGGATGTCCTCTTCGGCATTATTAATCATGATTAACCAGAACCAAGGCGTTTTCGGAAGCCGTCAAAGTTGCTTCATTCGGCGATTGGCAGGATCAGGCTGAAAGTGGAGCCCATGCCTTCCTGAGTTTCAAACTCGATCAGACCGTTGTGGGCTTCAATGATTTTTTTAGCAATAGCCAGTCCGAGCCCGGTACTGGTTTCTCCGCCGGTTGGCCGGATGCTTAGCCTGTGAAATTCAGAAAACAGCAGATGCTGTTCTTCTCTGGGGATGCCCGGGCCTTCATCTGTCACACTGAATTTAGCAAGTTCCCCATGCTGCTGCAGGCTTAAATACACGTTCGATCCGATGGGCGCAAATTTAATGGCATTGGTGATCAGGTTGTCAACCGCCTGCCCCAGACGGTGCTTGTCAAAAGCAACTTTCGGAATGGGAGACAGTTTTTTGTAAATGGTGATATGCTTTTTGTCGGCCTGCAATTGAATTAACCGGATTCTTTCTACGATTAATTTGCTCAATGACCTGTTTTTTTGTGAAAGCTGCATGTTACCGCTTTCGATGCGGGAGATATCAAGCAGATCGTTGATCATTGCAAGCATATTTCTGCTGGTGGAATGAATGATGGCTAAAAATTCGTTTTGTTCTTCATCTAACTTGTTGGCATCCTTTAGAAGCAGTTCGCTGAAGCCCCTGATGGATATCACCGGATTCCTGAGGTCATGGGCCACAATACCGATGAATTTATTCTTCATTTCATTGGTGCCGACAAGTTCTCGTTGTTTTTCAATCAGCTTTCGTTCCAAGCGGACAATTCTCGCGCCGACCTTGATTCGGGCAGTCAGTTCCTGGAGGTTTACGGGTTTCATGATGTATTCATCAACACCTGCTTCAAACCCTTCGATTAAATCTTTCTTTTCTTCTTTGGCAGTCAGCATTATGAAAAACACATAATTTTTTTTTGGTCTTTCGCGAATTTTACGGCAGACATCAATACCATCCATTCCCGGCAGAACCCAGTCGATTATGGCTATGTTAATGGGATGTTCAATAATTGACGTAAATGTCTCAATACCGTTTGAGGCCTC
>JAJRPH010000018.1 GCA_024280875.1 Deltaproteobacteria bacterium
CGACTTGAACATGAATTCCCCGATCCGCGCCCATGGAGAGTCCGTATCGAATTTCAGTCTGAGCCTTGTCGCTGCCGATGCCGACAACCACAACTTCACCGCCCTTATCTTCCTTTATACGCAACGCCTCTTCAATAGCAATCTCATCAAACGGATTGACCTTAAAACTCATGGAAGACATTTCGATCCCGGTGCCGTCTTCCTTGATTTTGATTTTCATATCCGGGTCTGTTACCCGCTTGGCTGTTACCAGAATTTTCATTTAACAACTCCCATAAAAAATTTATATGATCCCAACAGGCTGGGATCCCTATCTTACTTCAATTTTTTTAATGAACGCGTCGCTTTGCAACATTTCTAATACTTGCCTGACATCTGTACGCTCTTCTTTGGGGACCTCAATTTTTTCCCTTATAATCTCACTATATCCTTTCAAAGCCCTTTCCGTCACCGGATTATCAAAACACCGAATCGTCTGCTCCATTTCAATGCTTAATGCATGCCGGAAGGAAGCTTCCATGCCGTCATGAACCGCAAGTTTGATCCCCTCAACAGCAATGGGGATACGTTTGCTCAATTGATCGGCAATCGCTTGGACATTTTTATAAAACTCGGCTTTTGTAAAACTATCGGTAATCAAACCAATGGTCTTGGCTTGTTCCGGTGTGAGCTGATTTCCTTTGAGCATGAACTCAAGTGCCCTGGCCTTTCCGATCAGCCGGGGAAGGCGCTGACTGCTGCCACCACCCGGGATGATGCCGACAAGAACTTCCGGTTGACCAATCGTAAAATTCTGATCATGGATCATGTACCTGAAATCAAAACATGCTGATATTTCAGTTCCGCCGCCATTACAGGATCCATTAATTGCTGAAATTGTAATCTTGGGCATTCTCTCGATGGCAAGGTACAAACGATGCATCTGGTACCAGAGAAACAAGGTGGATGAATACCGCTGCATCGACTTTGTTAGAAGCAGCATCAACTTTTCATATCCGGGAATCCAATCCATCTGCCAATTTGAGAAAGTCGTGAGATATTTCATCACCATACCGGTCAGTCGTGAACGAAAAATCCGATTCATAAGAATTTTTCGATTATCCGGCGATATCTTCGCCAACTCCGGTATTGAGAAATGCATGATAAAATTATCTTCAATGCCGCCTGTCAAAATAAACACCCGGATGGATGGATCTTTTTTTACTTTTTTGATTAGGAGAAAGAGTTCCTCGCATATTTCCGTTGTAAGGAAATTTACAGGAGGGTTATTTATTTCAACCCAAAGCGAAGCGTTGACCTGTTTGGTCTTTAAATGTTTATATTTCATTTCTCGCTATCCTAATTAAAGTATTCATCACATGGCCCGTTCCAGAATATGAATTCCCATTGCCGCCTCTTCATACGCCAGATTCCCGCCGCCGTTTTCCGCCATGGCCAGCCGGCAGCCTTCAACCTGCCTGGGGCCGGCTTCATGGCGAAGCTGGGTCACCAGTTCATGAATCTGCCCCAGTCCGGATGCACCGATGGGATGACCTCGGGATTCCAGGCCGCCGGATGTGTTAATCGGTATTTTTCCGCCTACTTTTGTTGCGCCGGATTCGGCAAACACACCGCCTTCACCCATAGGGCAAAAACCCAATGATTCGCTTTGATGCAATTCTCCAAAAGACGTGGCATCATGAACTTCTGCCACATTTATATCTTCCGGTCCGACACCGGCAATTTCATATGCTTTTCTGGATAACCGCCAGGCAATATCCTGTTCTTCTTCAGCAAGTGTACGATTGGTTCCCGACCCCAGAACCGAGGCTCTTATCTTGATCGGTCTTACTGACTCAAGCTTTTTCATAAAATCAGCAGAGCACAAAACAGCTCCGGCACTTCCGTCTCCAACCGGCGCGCACATGGGGACTGTCAGCGGCCAGCTCACAGATCGGGCAGCCAGGATTTCATCCACACTCATTTGATTCTGATACTGTGCGTTCGGGTTCATGGAGCTATGAAAATGGTTCTTTGACGCAATCACAGCCAGTTGTTTTTGCGTGGTCCCGTATTTATTCATATGATATCGTGTAAAAGCCGAATACACATCCATAAATGCGCTGCGATTTTGCCCGGCGCCTTCTGAATCATCTTCGCCGGGAATTTCAAGATCAATATCTTTGCTAACCGCCTGGAGCATTTCCATGTGAGGCACCATATTTTCAATATCAATACCGGTCCAGAATGCTTTAAACATTTTGACCTTGTCTTCGTCGTACATTTTCTCTGCACCCAATGCCAGTACACAATCATAAAGGCCGGATGCCACACCCATCCAGGCGCAATGAAATCCGGTAGCGCCTCCGGCACAGGCATTTTCAATGTTATATATCGGGATGCCCATAATCTTCTGATCCCGTAAAGCCACCTGGCCCCTGATACAATGCTGGTCCGACTGGTATCCCCAGTTGGAATTTGAAAAATAGACGGCATCCAACACATCTTTTCCGATGTCTGCGTCAGTCAGCGTTTTTTCCAGTGCCTCAGCAGCCAAACTTTTAATTGATCGTTCCCAGTGTCTGTCAAATTTTGTCATCCCGACACCGACTACAAATACATCTCGCATAATTGCTCCTAACTATTTCTTATCCTCATATGTTTTTTCAAACGCTTGCCCCTTGTAATGACTCCTCTC
>JAJRPH010000019.1 GCA_024280875.1 Deltaproteobacteria bacterium
CATTATCAAACAAATCATGTCTCAATCCCTTCTGTAATCAGGTCGTTGTTCCGATGAAACATTAAAAAAATCAGACAAGGCCCGTATTGACGTCTCAATCCCTTCTGTAATCAGGTCGTTGTTCCGATATCGGTTGCAGCACCGGCAAACAGACTTGTAAGGCGTCTCAATCCCTTCTGTAATCAGGTCGTTGTTCCGATTGCCCCCATTTATTTGCCAATAAATTCAGATAATTTAAAGGGTATTTCCTGTAAGGTCGGTTTTTGGTCCTCAATTTTTTCTCCTTTGTTTGCAAAATTCATGTTCATTGATTAATTCAATTATTAAATACAAATACTTATCAATTTCCTGTAACCACCCCCTTTTTTCGGCACTTTTAAAAAATCCGTTCATTTTTTGTATATCAGTCAATAAAATCCATTTAATTAAAATAGTTACAGGATATAAACATCCTTGTCTTCCGTCAATTCTCCGGTTCCGATGATTTTAATCGTTTTTTCACACGCTCCGCACAAGGCGTAAATCCGGACGCTATCCTCTTTTTCCGATATAATACCTTCAATCCGTGCTAACATCTTGTCAAGCAGTTCCCGTTCGAGGATAAATTCAAACACGCTGTAATGGACCCGGTCCCCATAATCCTTGAGGACTTTAGCCAGTTTGGTTCTTCTTTTATCATCCGGAATATCATAGGAAACCAAGTATAACATAAATCACACCTAAATTGAGCGTTTCAAATTTTGAAAAAATTGTTTTTATATTTATTTAAGGATGTTGATTTGTCTTAAGTTTCAAAATTTAAAACCCCTTGGGATTGCCGATCTCACCGCATCTACTGCGTCAAATGCGCTTCCGCATAAACGACTATAGCGGCACCGCATTTTCCTTGTATATGCGGCAACCTCTACAATCGCTCAACTTAGGTTACACCTTTAGCATAAACTGGGTATAGGGCCGGTTATCCTGAATCGTTGAGGCCAGATTCTCCGCCTGGATGCGGATGGATTTTCTCAGGGTGGTATTCTGCCCGGTGTCCGGATGAATAAACACATGATTGATCATTGTTTCATATTCTGCAAAATACCGCTTTAACGCCGCCTGCTTAAAGACAACGCTGTTGTCCTGGGGATTTGCATAAAAATCATCCGGTTTGAAAATACGGTTATTGACAAAGTTCAACACCAGGCGGTCGGCAAGCGGCGCCCTGAATTCCTCCATGAGATCCGCAGCCAAAGATGCCCTGCCGTAATCAACACCATGAAAATATCCCAGATACGGATCAAAGCCCAGTCCGTCCAGCAAAGTTTTTTTCTTTCTGCACAATCAGCCGGTTGCCGCTTTTGCGTAAGACGGAATTCTGTTCCGTGAGGTAGAAATTGGCCATGGCTACCATCCTTTCTTTTTTTTCAGCAGGTAAGCGTTCAGATTAAAAGGCCCCGGATAAGAGAGGACTTTTCTGTTTTTCTGCTGCATTTCAAAAGGCTTCATGATCATGCTTTTTAAAAAAACAATGCCCAAAAACTTGAAACCTGAGCTTCTTATCTATGATAATGTTCAGGCGTGTTTATTCTGTTACGTCAAAAACACCATACCCAACAGCTGTTTTGGCACCGATTCCAAAATATTCCAGACCTTGTCGTAAAAAACCAAGAACAGTTTTCAAGTCTTGTTCAGCTTTTTTATCATTCAGGTTACTGCTTCTGCTGCTTATCCTGAACTCAAATTCAGTATCATGCGCTACAGAGAGAAAAAAAACAGGGTTAGGGCTATCCGTCTCCTTCGGCCAGTTAGGCTCGTTCTTTTGATTGTGCTTCTCCATCTGTGTGTAGTAGTCGCCATGGTGACAGTTGATGATATCCACATCAAGTGTTGGCCAGCGGACAGGAAGGGCGTCCAAAAATAAAATATAGCCTGTGGAAGGATCGGTCTGTCCCGGCTCAATGGTTTCAGACCCAAAAAGTCTGGTCAGTTCTGTTTCGTCAAAGCTGAAAATTTTTGCAGTGTGCCTGCACAACCCTTTAATGGCGGTTCCATTGATGATCGGCACACCGATGACGGGATCAAAATCAAACCCGTTTCCAATGGGGTTGGAGATTCCTATGCCACATGATAGCCGCCAGCTGACTTTGAAGGTCAGTTTTTGCATATGGCACTTTTTTTCATACCGTTTCATGCGCTGATTGATTTCGGACAGGAGGCGGCATGGGGCGGACGTTTTTTGGTTGCGGCGGTTGTAGGCGGTAACGAAGCCGCTTAAGGCTTTTCCAGTCTCATTGTTTTTGGAAGGATCAATAGAAGAACCTTCCCATATATTTAAGAATTTATTAAATACCAGGCCGGCATTGGCATCCTCCGGTAGATCATTTTTTTGAAATACGGATTTAATGTGGATGTCGCCATTTGCCGGAATCACTCGATCATTCATCAGATTTCTCCTCTAATTGCTTCATTTGCCATAAAGCGCGTTTGCAAAAAGTTTGACCTGCTCACTAATTGCATAGGCCTCAAGCTGGGCGGCCATATAGTCGTATCGATTTCCTGTTACACAGGCCTTCAGAAGGGCGTGGCCGGGTGACATCCTTTTTTCGTTGTTTTCCTGACGGCTTATCGGATTACGGGGTGAGGCATCCAACACCCAACGGCCCATTAAGTCTGCTATGATATTTTCATGAAAATCCCCTTTCATAAGTGTTGCCAATGTTACGCAAAGCCCCTGGGTCCGTATATCTATTGGAAGACCGGGGATTGATTTCAGAGCCAGGTCTTTCCAGGGGGCTTTTTCCCATCCGGAGACCTCGGTATATGCAAAAGCGGCCCGCCGGCGTGTAAGGCTGATGGTTGAATGAGCATTATTCATTTTTTTTGTCCCCCTTTGCGTCAATAAAATTCCACAGGCAATGGCCATAACCTACGGTTTCGTTGCCACCCAATTGAACAACTTCCAGGTTCTGTGCATAAGTTTGGAAAAGTTTCAGCGGAGGTTCGGGATAGGGCCAATTGATAGGACTATTGTCAGTATATGCTTTGCGCTGTCGACGTTCCCCCACAAAGGAAACAAACAGGCAATCCGAAGGAATCGATTCTTCATACCAGAGATTTCCCGTTTGTAGCTCTCCGGTAGTCGGGTCTCGCCATGGGGTGGTGGTTTTGCCCCCGGTTAATTTGATTCTGGCTCTTACGGAAGTGGCCTGCTGCATTAAGTAAGCAAAATCTTCATCCGGTACCAGCACCAACCCTTTGACCATTCGTTGTCGCGTGTTTTCTTCATCTTCCGTTAAAAGACCGGCGAGTTTTTCGGCCAGCTCACGCAGCCCAGGCAGACTAAGGACATTCTCTTGGGGAAAGACCAGATCTTCCAGAATCAGAGTTTTTCCGGCAAGGTCTGAATCCGCCACATAAATATGTCCGGCATCCGGAGAAGATACGTTAAATTTGGTCGGAAGGACATGCGAAAGCCCAAGGGTGCGTAGATCCCGTTGAAGGCGTTCGATAATCAAAGGACAGGTAACATGAAGAAAAGGCCGGTTCAGGGATCGGATGGGAAAAGCGATAAGGCGTCCTTCTGTAAAGGCGATTGCGCCAGCTTCCAGATCTTCCGTGTCTTCCGCATCCTCCAGGGATTTTCCAAAAAGCCTGCTAATTGCCTTGTCATCCAATGAAGCATTTTTGGACATATAATCCCTGGCAACCCCCTTTAAAGATGTGGCGGGCAGTACCGGAAAGTTTGTTACGGCGTCTCTTGCAATCGGTAGATCCAATGCGCCCATTGCCTGACCGATACCACAGTGGGTAGGCGACAAGGTATAAATGGACGATAGGGTGATACTGTTCCAGATACTCATATTTCCGTCTCCTTTATTTGGGGACCGATACCGACGAAGGTGTGACCAAATCCGAATCTGCCTTCTTCGTAAGGACCCAATTTATTTGTATTGTTAAGATCTTGAAGAACCCTGGCTCTTTTTTGTGGCTCTCCCCCGTTTAATTGAAACAGCCATGCGCTGCCGGCCGGCAGATAAGGTCGGTTAAGCCGGCTTCTGCCTGTGGCCATCTGATATCCACCGACAATTACCGGCGGACCGGTCAGTGCGCCCCTGACAACGAGCGAAATCCCAGATGGCAGAAGCTGGTTTAATTCAGGCACCGTTGGGTCATTGAGTCGCACCGGGGTAACGGCAACCAGCCAGAACGCATCGTTTTCATTTACTTTGTCGGGAAGATGTCTCCCGGCCATGACTTTTTTCCAGTCCGGATGATATATCTCGCTGTTTTCAAAAAGCGCTACACGACCTTTTCGACCGGCCCCTGCCGCACCTTTTGAGAACAGATCCGTTGGAATCCTGGTATCTGTATTGCCGGAAAACCAGCCGATCAAACCGGCGTTTTGTGCGAACCGTCGTGCCTTGAGCATATAAAGTTTTCCCGGTGCTGCCGTGGCTGTTTCGCGGTCAATGGCGACACCGGGCTGGGATTCATTTTTGATAAATGGCGGGAAATCTTCTGCGTATTGATTCGACTGCCAATTTGTTACGCCGTCACCGGCCAGCGCAAAAAGGAAGTTTTCCGGCCCGATCCAGCCGCCTATCGGGCTCAGTGCATTTTTTTCAGGTCTTCCCAGCAGCAGCAAACGTTTTGGAGTCGATCCTGTTTCCAGATCGTTTATCCCCGGATGACCGGTATCAATCGGTCTGGCGTGCAACGGTCCGGAATGATGTTGCAGCAGAAACCGTGGTGCCGGAACCCAGGGACTGGAATACGTGTCGTTAAAACCGAATTCGTCTTTATGCGTTTCCAGGCATGCCGGAAAGGGGCCCTGGATTTGCCAGCCGTCAGGCAGTGCGTCCGGTTCTCCGACCAGTTTTTTACGCTCGGTTTTAGCCGCATCTGACCAATCGTTTAAATCTAACATTGGATCTTGTGCGGAACGTAAAAGATGACTCCTCACCAGTCCTTGAAATGCAAAAGGTGTTGGTGGAAATTCCGATACGCCTATATGTTTTTCGCCAGCCCCGAATGAACTGGGGCCACCGAAATAGAGAGGTTCTAATGGTTTGAGTAAAAAAGAACAGTTTAATTGATTCATATCGCACCTCCGGAAAAAGTTGACAGGGCCTTGGCCACGAGCAGTCCTTCAACGGAACGTTCTGGATCATCTTTGTGCTGGTCAATTCCCGCCTCCCATAGAGTGCGAACATGTTCAAGCACTTCCAGGTTTTCTTGATCAGGAAGCTTATCGATAGCGGACTTTAAGAAGCCGTCCAACAGCTGCCCCTTTTTAATCGTTTTTTCTTCATCCGTTAAAGTGTTATTTTTTATGATTGTTTGTATTGCTGCATCCGCAAAGGGCATTATCTCTCTTAATTTGTAAGGCAATCGGGAAGGGAGACTGCCGTTAAAAAATGCCATGGCCACCGAATTCATTTTCGAGTGTGCCGTGATCGCATTTTCCGATTTGTTTTTCCAGAAAAGTGCAAATTCTGACTTCAGGCCGTTACGGGATAAATGGCTCATTGCTACCGCGCTACGGCCCATCTTTTTTTTGGCAATATCTTCAAGAAGATAATCTGCCAATTCCAACAGTTTGGACATGGGGGTTTTGAAATGACTGTACACGATCCCGGCTGACAGGCTGTTGGTAGGCCCAAGCATGGGAAACAGGCGTCCCGAAACACGGTCTTGCGACAGGTTGCCTTCGGCAGGGTGGGGTTCCAACAGGGCGGGGTCCACGATGGGCAGTTGGATTGGGGGGCCGTTTTTGGGGCATTTGGGTATGGCAAACCGTTTCCTTGCCTGCTGTTGATCCACCCGACCTTTCCAGGATTTTTTTCGCCAATACCAGGGATCTTCGGTAAAATCGGTGTCAACAATCCAGG
>JAJRPH010000412.1 GCA_024280875.1 Deltaproteobacteria bacterium
AGCCGGATATCGGTTGCACAGCTTGCCCAGATTCCGTCCTCCATGGAAGAGGCCGCGCAGGTTGCAGGCGCCGGATGGTTTCGCCGAATGATATTTATTGTTGCGCCACTGGCCCGGCGCGGACTGATGGCCGGATGGGTCGTGGGCTATATCTTTACACTGCGGGATACCGGCATTACCATGCTGGTGTATCCGCCAGGGCATGAAACTCTGCCGGTGCGCATTTTCACTCTTATGGCCAATGGAGCGCCGGAGCTTATCGCCGCCCTTTGCATGGTCATGATAACCGCCACCCTGCTGCCGGCAGGAATCCTGTGGATAATACCCGGCATCATAAAAACAAAGGAGACCAGATGAAGATTGTCGATATGGATTCCGTCTCCATATCCTATAATGGAGAAACGGCGCTGGATAATATTTCCCTTGAAATCGATGCAGGAGAACGCATTGTTATCCTTGGCCCATCCGGGTGCGGCAAGACCACGATCCTGCGGCTGGTTGCGGGTTTCATCGCACCGGATACGGGCAGCATTTCCATAGCGGGAGAACCGGTATCCCGAAACAGACACATTATCAAGCCACCGGAACAGCGTGGCCTTGGCATGGTGTTTCAGGATCTTGCCCTCTGGCCCCACCTCAGCGTGACAGGAAATATCGAGTTCGGCCTGAAGGCGAAGGGATTTCCAAAGGTTGAAAGAAAACGGCGGATCAGGAGAATACTGAATCTTGTGGGCATGGACGGTTACGCGAAAAGAAAGCCTGCCGAACTGTCAGGGGGCCAGCAGCAGCGTGTCGCCCTTGCAAGAGCACTGGCACCTGAACCCAAGGTACTCTTGATGGACGAACCGCTTTCCAGCCTTGACCTGGAACTCAACGTCCGCCTGCGCAAAGAGATTCTCCGGCTTCAGGAAAAACTGGGCTTTGGGTTGCTTTACGTAACCCATGACCGGGATGAGGCCTTTGACATCGCATCGCGGGTGGTTTTCATGAAGCGCGGACGGATAGATGATGTCAGGAGCATTGCCTTCAGTCGCGATAAGAAAGGATAGGGTCAGGAAAGCATCCCGCCAGGCCACTATGCTTGGTGCCGACCTTACCATTTTCGATACATCTCCCGTTAAGAGGCCGGGTCATTATAGTCGAAGGTAACCAGCTTTAAAATAGCGCTCTTTTATGGTATCGGGATTCCGCCAGTGGGGAGCCTTTTCCCTGACCTTTAAGCGCATGGATAGTAACTCCTGCCGGAGAGTTCCCATCTTGCTTTGAAAGGTATAGTGTTTTTTCCGGGCTGTGCGTGGATAATAGGTAACTATGACTGCCCGCTCCTTGCCCCAGTATTCTCCAGTTGTCCGGTAGGAAAGCAGGCACTCTTCCCGGCCCCCCTCTTTGATCAGATGCCTGTTTTTTTTGGTGTCCACGATTTCGAAGCGGTCAAGATAAGTTTCGCCGGGCTCCTTCCCATGGTATATATGTTACTGCGCCTTCTTTTGCCTGGAGTACTCGTTTATGAATCTCATTCTGCCAGGCTGTTTCAATATCCATGTCCACCTGGTGTTCAAGGCTATCTATTAATTGCCCGGCAAGAAAGGCACGTTGATGCTGAGGCATATTTAATACCTTTTCTAAAATTCCATTTAATTCATTTCCCATAACATATCTCCTTAAGAATAAGACATTGCTTTTCACGATCTGATATATCTCAAAGATCGTCTTGTATGTCAAGTTTTAACAGGCACTTTATGTAGTGGCGGGGTATACAAAGCACTAATTAATCAAACAAATAAATAAAACCAGTTTTTACCAGATTAATACTTAATTATCGGTGAATCATCTGTTTTCGGCAATTTCCTCCGCCTTCATCTCCCGCGCATGTTTAATAATGATCATGATAAGAATGGTCAGCGGAACAGACAGCAGCATGCATGCCGATCATTCCCCAGATCCATCCCCACACATAGAGGCTGACAATGATCAGAATCGGCGACATTTCCAGCCAGTCGCCGGTGATTTTGGGTTCCAGGATACTGCCGAACACTGCCTGGACCGCCATTAATGACAAAAACAGCCATCCCCGTTGCAGCGGACAAACCAAATGACACGCCGAAAAGAACCACAATAATGACAACGGCAATCAGAGAACCGATAACAGGAATTGCATTTCTCAAATCCAGATTTTCCACACTGACCAATGAACTGATCTGGCTTAACTTCAGAAAAATTCCCAGAAAAAGGCCTGAAAAGGTGATCCAGACCGGAATTTTCTTTTGCTTTGACAATCTGGCCAGCGGCGTTACCATGAAAAACAGAGGTATGGCAATGGCCATCGGCCGCATGACCTGCTGAAAATTTCTCAGAACAATCGCCAGCACAACCAGTGCGGTAAATACAATAGAGATAGTAACGATTCTGTTTTCTTTCATAAATCACCCGATTTAAGCGTTTTTAGCAAGTGCTGGAGACAATACATCCGTAGGTTTATTTAACCGGTGTGTAAACGATTTACCCAATGGAATTTGAAATATTTTTCAACCATGGCCTGCGCAAGTAGCAGAAAAAGCGAAATATAACGGTATAAATGTAATGTTTTGTTCAGGGAGATCAGCATACGGACGAATAGAAAACACAAGACCTTTCCGGCAGTTTGAATAATTATGCAGACAAAACTGTTCTGCCATAGCACCGCGATAAATATTCAGCAAGTCAGGTTTTATGAAATATCTCTATTGCCCATCGAAGCCTATAGCCAATAACAATTTGTCTGGGTGTTGCCTTCAAATCATTGCATGCGAGGTGTTTTCTTTGTCCTTTACCGGACTTTGTTTTAAATTGCGAACAAATCAATTGAGCTTTTCCGAAATTCTTAAGATAGCCTGTGATCTGTCTTACGCGGAACTCCACCCGCTTTTTTTTCCCACCATTCTTTGGTGCTTGAATGGTTTTCCACCCGATTTTGCGATTATTTTTGAAGGATACGGTGACTGATTTCCAGCCTTCTGTTTTTTTTGTCGTGCGATAAATTTTTTCAGTTTTTACACTTCTTGTTGATTTTAAAGCGATGATGAATTTTCATTTCCTGCCGGCGATTGCTTTTTGAATCTTTTGATCATCATAACCGCTGTCAGCAAGGACAACAACCTTTTCAGGTGCGTGAGGTCCGATATATTCTTCAAGGGATAACTGACTGAGATATTCGGCGACCCGTGTGTTTTCAGTTTGGTATTGACTCCCGATTTGTTTGCAATATTTTTTAGTGTTAAAAACAATCGGAGGCAACGGAATCACTTTATCATTGATATGCAGCACAATGTTTGTCCATTGGTGCCCGACAACAAATCCTTTGCCATGATTAAAACGTTTTGAATTTTCAGTATGCAAGCTTGATCGATTCTGGATTGTGGCGTCAACAGAAATAGCAATATTCCAAGGCAATTTGCTGGTAGACAATTCTTTGTTTATTTTAGCAAATTGCCGGGCCTGTTTTTTCGACAGCTCACTTAGGGCATAAACAGCAACCTCAGAGTTCCCTTTTAAAAAATAATGGAATCTGGATTTGGACGAGCCTGAAAATCTTGCGGCGGCAGTTAGCGTATGTTTTCTTGAAGAAGCCATAAGAAAAATAATATATGCCGTTATAACAGGATTAAGCAGCCTTGAAGCTTTAATTTGTTTCGAGATCCAGTTTGAAAATTTGCTGTAATTCACAAGTCACCTCCATGCAGTATAAATTCACTGCCGAAGGCATCCGTAACATACTGTATTACTATCAAAAAGTCTAGATCTTTTTTAAATCATTGAAATTACAATATATTTGACATTAATCCAAGGTTGTGATATATAATTTTTAACCTCCCTGATAAAAAACAACTTCGCTGTAACCAACCAGCGTTGCTTAAAATTGCGTGGATGCGCACAGGGTGCAAAACTCAAATTTTTCTTAAATTTTTATTCCGGCGATAATTTTTCTGGCATCTGGGAAGTCTTATTCCTTGTCCCGTAGAACTCACCTCATTGCCGCCACAATATCAGGTAGTTATTCCAGGCTTACATACAAGACGATTTCTGAGATATATTAAGTGGTGAAAAATAATGTCTTACTCCTCGCGCCTCGAATTTGGACTTTTTACGAAGCCATCAATCTTAACACCAGGAACGCATTCCGGAAGAGCACCCCGCTTTTCGGGCATCTATCAGTTTTTTTATGCCCGTATCTTCAAAAAGGAGACCGGGCAGATGATTAAAACAGATCAAGACCTGCCATGCGGGATCAGGCCGCAATATATGATCTGCTGCCGGTCCTCACCTGCGAAAGGCCCGAACCCTGTTTTTTCCGCTGCTCATTCCATGCCTGGAACATGAGCACATTCCATAGAATATGATGCTGTTTTCTTCTGTTTAAAAGAACATCAGCCCACATTTCCCTGATAACGCGGGGGTCAAAAAAACCCTCCTCCTCCAGCCTTCTCTCGGAAAGAAGCTCCTCAGCCCAGTTTCGCAAGGGACCGGTAAGCCACCTATCCACGGGCACGCCAAAACCATGCTTGGGCCAGTCGATCAATTTTTGCGGGAGATACCGTTTTAATACTTTTTTTAAAATCAACTTCCCCTGTCGGTTGTCCGTCTTCATCGAGAGTGGAAGTTGCCATATAAACTCAATGACACGATGGTCCAAAATCGGATTTCTCATTTCAAGACTGACGGCCATGCTGGCCCGGTCAACTTTTGCCAGCACATCGTCTGTCAGGTAGTTAATCATATCAGCAAACATCATTTGATGAACAGCACCCGGTATTTGTGCTTCTTTTGCCGTTTTAACAAAACCTGCAATATGCTCGACCCCTTCCTTTAGAATGGCTTCCGGTTTCCTGCATGCGGACATACGGTTTATGTAAATTTGAAGGACATCCTCCGCCATAATATCGATCGCATGTTTAGC
This sequence comes from Deltaproteobacteria bacterium, assembly GCA_024280875.1. Classification (GTDB taxonomy): domain Bacteria; phylum Desulfobacterota; class Desulfobacteria; order Desulfobacterales; family Desulfosalsimonadaceae; genus SURF-3. Next base: position 4,934 of record JAJRPH010000412.1, read on the forward strand.
CGACCGGTGCTCTGGTGATTTTGAAATCGTCCTTAGAATCTTTGCAGCAGCAAGGCGAAAGGATCTTGGGGCAGCACGATTCGCCCGCCATATCCTGGCTCCGCGAAAATACCTGCGGTATCCGCAAAACAACTCATCCCCGCCGTCGCCTGTCAAAGCCACTGTCACCTGGCTGCGTGCCAGCCTTGAAATCAGGAAGGTGGGAATCTGGGAGGAATCTGCAAACGGCTCATCATAAATTTTTGGCAAATTAGGCACCACATCTAAAACATCCTTGTCCGTCACGTATAGCTCAGTGTGATCCGTTCCCAGGTGCCGGGCAACCGCAGCCGCCTGAGAAGCCTCATTGTAGACCGGATCATTAAAGCCGATGGTGAAAGTTTTAACCGGCTGCAAATGCTGCGCCTGCATCAGAGAAACGACTAAAGAAGAATCGGTTCCCCCGGAAAGAAGCGCCCCCAGGGGAACATCGGACACCATGCGACAAGCGACCGCATCGCCAAGCAGATCATACAGTGCCTGTTCAGCTTCAGCCTCCGTTCCGGTAAACGGTTGATTTATCCCTTTTTCTGCTGCTTCACATGCCGACCAGTAAAACCCGATCCTCCGGTTAAGTGCCTCGACCCCGATTCTCCGGTCAATTTCATCGCATGAAATTGAAAGGATAGCGCCTGGCATCAGCCTGTATACCTCCCTGTAAATGGAATACGGTGCCGGAACATAACTATACCTTAAAAAAAGCGCCAGCGCGCCCCGATCGATTTCACCGGGAAAAAGAGGATGTGCCGATAGCACTCCAAGCTCTGAACCGAATATAAAATCCGGTCCCGCCCACCCGTAATACAGGGGCTTTTTCCCGATACGATCTCTGACCAGAAAAAGCCTGCGTTCTTTTTTATCCCATAATGCAAAGGCGAACATCCCGTTTAGTTTCTGCACAGCACTTTTCAGTCCCCACCGGGATACGGCTTCAAGCAGCACCTCCGTATCTCCGCTTCCCTTAAAAACGGTCCCTTCTTCTTCAAGCGCCATCCGGAGTTCTACAAAATTGTATATTTCGCCGTTATACGCCAGGATATAACGACCACAGGCGGATTCCATCGGCTGTCTGGCGTCGGGGGAGAGATCGATGACAGCAAGCCTCCGGTGTGCCAGGCCGATGCCGGCTTCACTGTCAAACCAGATGCCGCTGTCATCCGGACCTCGATGTACCAGGGTTGAAGCCATTCTTTGAAGAATTTTATTAAAATCTTCATGGCTCATCACCATCTTGCTTCTTCTTAATATACCTGAAAATCCACACATTCGAAAACCTCGGTTAATGGATGATGTCAAGATGTTCCACCAATACGCTTACGCTACGGGTTCAATTTTATATTACTGAAACATTGATAAAGTGTTGCTGATACATTATTTTTTGGTAATATCTGATCGAACCACCTGGTATGATTTGGTTTATGAACTCACAAAAATTAGACTTTGGATGGCATAATAAAAGATTCAAGATTAAGATGCCTATCTCCCGGAAAGGGCGGAGATAAAACATCCGCCTTTAAAATTTGAACTGTTTAAAAAACTGACCGTTTTTTCCACAACAATCGATACCTCGCTGCATTGCCCGCTTTCATTATTATTCAGATCATAGATGGTTGCTGCATAATACCAGGTTGAGCCATCCTGCAGGCCGGTAAAAGCCGTTAAGGTATCCGCGCCAAGGTCAACGGACTGGTCCAGGTTACCGGAAGTTGTGCTGTAATAAACCCGGATCCCGGCATAATCGACCATTCCCGTGTTCCCCGGAGTCACGGTAACGGTGACCTCATTTGCGCCGGACAATACGGCCGTAAGACCGTCCGGCGCATTGGGCGGAAGGGTGTCCGGCAGGGTGTCTATAATCAGCTCTGGGGCCAAAGTGGAGGATTTTCCGGATTCGTTTCCGTTCGTATCCGTTGCAGAAATCACAAAATAATAACGGATGGCAGGGGTAAGCCCGGTAATGACAGCAGAAGCGCCGTCAGTCGCGGCTACCGTTAAAGTCATATCATTACTGCCGGAAGCTGTACCGTAATAGATGGTATAATGGTCCAGGTCCGTCTCCGTGTTTACGTTCCAGACAAGCCCCACCGTCGTTTCCGTGATGTTTGTTCCGGGCACGATCCAGAATCCCGTCGGCACGGCGGGCGGTGTCGTATCTGCGGCGGTGGTGATCGAGGCGACCGTCGACTTGGCTGATTCAACCCCGTTGTTATAGGATGATACCGCCACATAATAGGTCGTGCCGGAGTTTAATCCGTTTATGGTGTAGGTCCGGGTATGCTTGTCGGTTATCTTCACCGACTGGTTAAGATTGCCGGAGGCGATTCCCCAATAGACATGATAACCATCGTCATGGGTCAAATTTCCGGACCATGTGACAGAGATTGGGTTGAGATCTGCCCTTAACTTTACATTGGTGGGTACATGCGTCGTCGTCGCAAAACCCGTGCTGTTCCTGAGCAGGAAAAAGACCAGGAAAAATGTTATCGTTTGATTTCTTTTCAAGGTCATATCACCTTATATTTTTCTGAAATTCCGCCGGAGCTTTTTTGAAACGGCGCTTCGGCGAAATTTTAAGATGGCTTAATCATCATATTCGCGGTCATGGTTTTCCCTGTCTTCATCCCGATTGTCTGCATCCCGGTCCGCATCATCTTTTTTTACGGACAGCACCTCGCCGGAACCTGCATCCACCTTGACATTCATTATCGTTTTTTCAGGGGTCACGACCTCTACATCATAGACAAGGAAGCTGTTCTCCTCTTCAAGCCCCACCTTCAGGATTTCCCCTTCGACCTTACCTGTAGCGTTCATTCCCGCCTGTACTGGGCCGACCTTTGCAAGACCTGGAAAAGCCGTTTCCGGCTGGTTTGTCACCTGAATGGTCCCGGCCCAGACATCATGATCATCATCCTCCGCATACGCTGAAGCTACAATCACTGCGCCAAAAACAACGGCTGTTATCAAACATGCTCCGATCCATCTTTTCTTCATAATATTACCTCCTGTGTTAAGTTATGCACACTTCTTTCCTATTAACGAAAGGCATATGCGTTTGTTGAAAAGTGCTCCTTATTGTATGTTTGACCTCACTCCCACCCCAGGCCCAATAAAAGGAGGGGGGGGAAATAAGCGGGCCCGAGGCGAGGGGAGGTCAAGCAATTATCTTAAAAAAACGCTCTTTTCATTTATCTGTATACAGGGGCAGCATTGCCGGAATCTTTCTGGATTATTACAAGTTGGTAAGGCAACAATTGATGGCTTCGTAAAAAGTCCAAATTCTTTGTTGCGCTGCATCCTTCGTTTCTTCATTGTACGCTAAGGGTTCACGAAAAAATAACTTTACATTTTGAGCGGGCCCTTAGGCAGAATAATGGTAAAGACAGACCCCGCTCCCGGCCTGCTTTTAACACGAACGTCTCCACGATGGGCGTAAACAACCGCCTGGACCAGGCTTAACCCCAGGCCCATTCCTTTCCGGGACCGGCTTTTATCCGCCCGGTAGAGGCGATCAAAAATTTTGGGAAGATCATAATCGTCAATTCCGATACCATCGTCTTTTACATTGATTAAAATTTTTTCCTCTTTGCAAGCCGCACTGATTTCGATGGTCCCGTTTTGCCTTGCATACTTTACGGCATTGTCCACAAGGTTGGCAACGGCCTGCCGGATACGGTTCCGATCGAGAGATGCACTCAAATCTTCTTCCACTTGCGTCTTTATTCTGATATCTCGGGTTTCCGCCACGTATCGGTATAAATCTGCAATTTCATTTATCAGTTTTTTTATGGCCGTATCTTCAAAATGTAGTTCAATGGCACCGGAACGGGCCTCGGTGATGTCCATGAGGGTGTCTAACATAGACATGATTTTTTCCGATTCTTCAGCACAGTCGAGAAGGACTTCTTTTATCTGCGTGTCATTTGAATCGGTTCCAAACACATTTTCAACGGCGAATCGCATCCGGGTCAGGGGAGTCCTCAGATCATGGGCAACATTGTCCAGTGCCTCCTCCATGCCTCGGATCAGCTTTTGAATTTTTTCAAGCATCTGGTTGAAAAAATCGGAGAGCGCATCCAGTTCGTCACCTGAGCCTGAAACAGGCACCCGGGCATCCATTTTTCCGGCACTGATTTTTTGAACTGTATAGACCAGACCACGCAAGGGCGTTAACAGTCGGTTCGTAATAAAAAGGCCGCCGATAAGGCCCAGAAACACCATGGGAAAAAGAATAAAAGCAAATGCCTCCCAGAATTCGTCCATCCGTTTATCCCGCAGATCATTGCCCAATCCTGCCTGGAGTAAAAAACCATCCGGAAGTTTTGCCGAAACAATTTCTATAAAGTCGTCGTCATTTTGCTTATAAAACTTAAAAGACTTCCCCTCTTCAAAGTATTGCGGGTGTTCCAGTGCTGCCAGATCAACCCTGCCTTTGTACTGTCCAGGAACCTGGATATAGATCGTCTGGTTTTTGTGGTCAGCCAGGCGGAAGAAAAATTCTTTTTCCTCGGGCATTTTCCGGGTTGTCTGTTCCATTCCATCGGCTTTATATAACTCAATGTATCTCTTTACAGCGGCGTCGGTCCTGGCCAGATCATCGGCCATCATGGCGGACGCAAGGTGGAAATAGGCGACTGCATAAAGCATAAGAGATGCGGTAATAAAAAAAACAGATGCCCATAGCGTCAGCTTGACGTCAAGTCTTCTGAAAAATGGGCTAATTTTTTTTAATAACATACCCGATCCCCCGTATCGTATGAATCAGCTTGCTTTCAAATGCCCGGTCAACTTTGCTTCTCAAGCGGCAAACTAGAACATCGACAACATTGGTCTGGGGATCAAAGTCATATCCCCAGACATGATCAAGTATCATGGTTTTGGAAAGCACCTGTCCGGCATTTTTCACAAGATATAAAAGAAGGTTGAATTCCAGGGGCTTGAGATCAATCTGTCTGCCGTCCCGAGTGACTTCCCGGGTTTGCATGTTTAAGCAAAGCGTGTCTATAATCACCTGCTCGTAATTATCCGGCAGAACCGTTCGCCGGATAATGGCCTGCACTCTGGCAAGCAGTTCCGAAAAGGAAAAGGGCTTTACCAGATAATCGTCGCTTCCGGTTTCAAGTCCTTTGACCCGGTCCCTGACCGACCGTTTGGCGCTTAAAATAAGAATCGGGAGCTTAATGTTTTTCCCCCTGATCTTTTTTATAATCGACAGGCCGTCCATGTGCGGGAGCATAATGTCAATAATGGCCGCATCATACTGCCCTGAAATAGCCATTTCCAGACCGATGACACCGTCTTCCGCATGATCCACGGTAAAACCGGCCTCTCTTAATCCTTTGATGATAAAAGATGATATTTTTTCATCATCTTCTATGACAAGGATACGCATGGTTTGCTCCTCTCAGAATTCGACAAAAACAAAATCACCCCGCACATCTAAAAAAACAGGATCAGGAAGATCAGCTTTTATTTTTTCATACCGGTCTTTTTTCACCAGCAAAATGGTCCCTCCTTTTTTGCGGTGCTGTTTAACAAGTTTTTTTAACTGTAAAATATCCTTCAATTGACGATAATTTGCATCCGGGTAAGTAAGGCCATATGAAAGTTCACCGACTGATTGAAACAAATAGACCTTAGTTTTTTTGTAAAACCAGGAAACCGCCGGTGCCAGGTAACTTTCTGAAATAACCACAGTGGAAGGACCGATCCTTTCCGAATGGTCTGCATAGAGTATCCCCGGCGCCTTTTTGCAAAGGACCGTTTGAGGAATCGCAAAATGTGCAGCAAACATGAAACAAAGAGGGGCCGCGCAAAACAGTGCCATGCTTTTGGGCCATTTTACCGATCTTGCTGCAAAAAAGGATAAAAAGGCCCATAACATCACTGCTGCTGCCACTGACAGCCATTTCCATGAAATCATGTATGGCCTCAGATGTTCAGGGCCGGCCACCTGCAAAACGACAAGCCCCACCGCAAGAATAGTCGTAAAAATGGATATCGCCAATGCTCCTTTTGAAAAAAATTTAAACTCATTATCTTGAAAACAGGCGATGAGCCCGAGGGCAAAAAGGATTGCCAGTGGTGCAAAACATGGCAGGATATAGGTGGCCAGTTTACCCCTTGATATGGAGAAAAAAATAAACGGAAGAATGAACCAGCAGATCGTGAACCGGATGATCCGATTATCCGTCCCTTTTTTACGGATGCCCGAAACCGCTGCAGGCAAAAGAAATGTCCAAGGCAGGGCGGCGGCCGGGAAAACCAGAATAAAATACCAGAACGGCTGAGCGTGCTGGGCGTTTGCTTCAGCAAACCGCCTGATATGCTCATTGAAGATAAAAAAATTCCAGAAATCGGGGGCTTTCAAACCAACCGCTACAGCCCATGGCAGGAGTGTGATAACTGCGGCCGCAACCGGTATCCAGGAAAGTGTCAGTATCTGTTTTCCTTTTTTTTCCCATATCAAAAACGGCACAATCGTCACCACGGGGATCACAAATGCTATAAATCCCTTCGTTAGAAAGGCCAGCCCTGCAAGAAAACCGGAGGATAGTAAAAAAGATACCCTTTTTCTGCTTTCCGGGTGGCTGTTAACGGCAAATAAAAAAAATACCATGGCGCCGGTAACAAACATTGAAAACATGCTGTCTAAGACCGCGAACGCCCCGATGCCGAATACCTCAAAAAAGGTAAGAAATATGGCGGCCGAAAACAGGCCAACGGCCATCCCTCCGGCAAAAAAATAAGCAGCCGTAAAGACAAAGACCGCGGACAGTCCTGTGGAAACCGCTGAAGGGAGACGCACCGCAAAGGCGTTCTCACCAAGTCCTTTAATCGATAACGCGTTCAGCCAGTATCCGAGCACGGGTTTTTCAAAATAAAGCAGGCCATTCAACCTGGGAACTGTAAAATCACCAGTGGCAATCATTTCACGCGGAATCTCGGCGTACCGGGTTTCGTCGGGTATACAAAGCGGCCTCACCCCAAGCGGCAGGATATAGATCAGGACATAAAGAACGATGATTGCAAATAAAATTTTTTTCATTGTTTCTCGTTTATCCTTGATAGATCCTCACTCAAAACCCTTTAACTAATTGAAACGGCATATAAATTAACTAACGAAATCCGGCCTGTTTTATTGAAGTTATTTGCTGATATAGTGACGCGAAGCACCATCCCTTAGCTTTTTTTCAGTTTCAACAATGCTTAATTACAATACAAACATTGTCGCAACATTACTGAAGCATTATTTTCTGGTAATGTTTAATAGCGTCGCAAAAAAGTAAGGAATTAATACGTAGGATACTGATTCTCTGGAAATTGCAGGGACAGATCTACTGTGATTCAGGGTCTGCCTCTATACGGCAAAGCCATCACCATTATCCTTGCCTTGATCCTGTATTTGCTACCGGATTTCAACCTTGCCAAAAGGTAAAGTTGGGGTCAGTTTCCGGTAAACTACGCGTTATATCTTTTTTATATGTTTCAGCAGATATTTCTTTGAGAACAGGTAAAAAATATGAAGCAGCAGGCAAAAAGATTGAAAAATCGTTTTTTTAAGAAAATGAAACTTTTCTCATGGAAAGGATGGATTTTTATTGCTCTTGTTGCAGTCAGCAGCTGTGCTACGTACAATCCTATGCCGATCACTCCGGAAATTGTCCAAACCGGTTTAAAAGCGCCGGATATTAACACAGTGCGGCTTATGGCCGACGAATTCAAACATCCCCTCCTGCCACCGCTTCCTTTTGATGACCGTGACGGGTTATCGCCGGATGAAGCGGCGATCCTGGCGGTTATCGCCAACCCCACGCTCCGTGCCGTCCGCGACCAGAGGGGAATTGCCTCTGCTCAGCTCCTCCAGGCCGGCATTTTGCCCAACCCCCGACTTTCTTATGAGGTGGGCGTGCCTGTGGGAGGAAATACCCAGGGCAGGGTCAATAGTTTTGGTTTGGGTCTGAATTGGGACATTTCCTCTCTGCTCTCCCGCAGTGACCGAATAAAAGCGGCCAGGGCGCATGCCGATTCCGTGGACCTTGATATCGCATGGCAGGAATGGCAGGTTGCCGAAGCGGCCCGGCGGCATGCCTGGCGTCTGATTCTTGCAGAAAAAAAACTTGCTGCCGCAAAACTGGCACAGGGTACCTTACAGCAAGTATGGGAAGAAACGAAGCAGGGGGTTGATTTGAAGATAAAAACAACCATAGAACTCTCGGCTGCGGAAACCCGCCTGCAGGATGCCCGGTTTCAGGTAGTCGATTTCCGGTCAGCAAGGGACCAGGAAAGGCTCGCATTGAATCAGTCACTTGGCTTGCCGTCTGACAAAATAATTCCTGTTGAAAAGAACCTCTTTCCACGCTCACTGCAATGTCCTTCCAGCGCAATACTTATCAAAGATGTAGAGAACAGGCGGCTTGACCTGCTTGCCTTAAAGCTCGGGTATGAAAGCCGGGAGGCGCAGGTTCGG
>JAJRPH010000413.1 GCA_024280875.1 Deltaproteobacteria bacterium
CGGAGGCGAAAAATAACAAAAAAACCGAAAACGCTATCTCAAAAAATAAAATTGCAAGTATCATATTAATAATCAAGGTGTTATATTGTAGTAAAAAAAGTTAACCGGACAGCAGTGATATAAAATATGGAAAACAAAAAAGACAAACTTGTAAAAAGTAAGATTTCGATGGCAAAGAAAAAAGCTCCACCAATCTATAAAATTGGCAAGGCGCGCAAATCCTGAGTGATGATACGTACTTTTCGTACTTTGAAGAAACGAAGGATGCAGCGCAACGCAGAAGTTGGACTTTTTACGAAGCCATCAGGAAAAGGGGGTAAAATGAATTTATTTAATGATAAAGTTGTGATTGTGACCGGCGCTGCGTCCGGAATCGGACAGGCGCTTTCCGAAGAACTCTGCCTCAGGGGCGCACATGTTGTACTGACGGATTGGAAAGATGAACAGGTATGCAGTGTCACCGAAGCCATACCGGCTACTTGCGGCAGCGCGTCATCGGTTTGCCTGGATGTGACTGATTTTGACGCAGTTAAAGCACTGGTGGATGATACGGTCAAAAAATACGGACGCCTGGACTTCCTGTTTAATAATGCGGGTATTGCTGTGGGCGGTGAAGTCAGGGATATCGGTATTGAAGTCTGGCGAAAGGTGTTAAATGTCAATTTAAACGGTGTGGTTCACGGAGTTGCCGCCGCCTACCCGATCATGGTTAAACAGGGGTTCGGGCACATCATCAATACCGCTTCCATTGAAGGGCTGGTGGCATTTCCCGGGACCGCCTCCTATGTGGCCAGCAAGCATGCCGTGGTGGGGCTGTCCAACTCCCTGCGACTGGAGGGCGAAGACTTGGGCGTCAAGGTGAGCGTAGTCTGTCCGGGACATATTAAAACCGCTATATTCAATGATTCGGAAATGGTGAATATTGACCGGAAAAAAGTTTTGGAATATTTAGCCAAAATCCCGGGAATCACCCCGGCTCAGTGCGCCAATGTCATCTTAAAGGGCGTTGAAAAAAACAAGGGCATTATCGTTGTCACTGCGTTTGCCAAATTTCTTTACCTGTTGCAACGCATCAGCCCCGGCCTGGCGTTTAAATTACTTCTTCATGATATTAAAAATCTCAGGGATGCGAGGATATCAAATTAATAGAGGGAGCGCGAGTCGGAGGCTCGCTTGAAATGATAGTTGTAGATGTTTTATTCTTTTAATATGCAGTTTCCAGATAAACAGCATGTAATACTTTAGGAAAATGCGGGAATGAATAGAAGTTTGCGTAATAAAGCAATTGATACGATGGGGTCGTGGGTGGATTCCCTTTTTCTGAGCTTACCGAAAATCCTGACCCCGTTTAAACCCAAACGGGACATCGACGCCGCCTTATATGAAAAGCAGATGGATTATTATTTTGACAAAGGATTTGTTGACCATCCGGAAACTTTTTTTCAGTTTCCCGAAACCATACCGGCTTTTGAAATGATCAGTGAACGGGCGTATGCGGATGGAAAAAGTCAGCTGTTTCAATTTCAAAGTGACTATGATCCGAGAAACCCCTTTGTGCGCGAGCAATACCTTGCCCACGCAAACAACCGGACCGGCTATTTTGTCCGGTGGACGCATGGTGATCCGGGCAGACAGACCGTGCTGTGCCTTCATGGCTACATGCTGGGGGAGCCGAAACAGGCGGAAAAAATGTTCAAGGTCCGCACCCTCTATGAGATGGGGCTTGATGTGATTCTTTTTATTACTCCGTTTCACTGGAAACGGTCCCCGGCAGCACCGTCGCTGCGCGGGATTTTTTTACAACCCGACGATGTAGTCATGACCTGTGAATGCATGGGCCAGGCCATGTTTGATCTTTACGCCACCACACAGATACTCGGACAACTCGGCGCCGGCCAAATCGGCATTATCGGCGCCAGCCTTGGCGGATATACCGCCGCGCTGTTTACAGCCCTGACAAATGTCATGGCCTTTACCGCCATGATGGTGCCGGCTGTTAATTTTTCCAAACCGTTTGGTCCGGATTCCGCGCGCCTACAGTTTGATGTTACGCCTTTGCTTGAGCAAAAAATGAATCAGATCTGGCAGCTTCATTCCCCATTGAATTTTGTTCCGCAAATTCCAAAAGAAAACATTTTAATTATTGCCTCGCGCGGCGATAAATTATGTCCGTTTGAGCATGTTGTGACGCTGTGTGAAAAATGGTCCTGGCCGCGTCATCATTTTATGACCGGTGGCCACTGGCTGGTTTTAAATCCAAAGGAACGCGGCAGTGCCTGGTACAGCTTTCTATCCGACATGCACTTTATCGAAAAAAAATAAGAAAAAATAACAATTACCCTTATTAATCAAAATAAACAGTATGGCACTCAACATTATGAAGGGAAGGTATTGTTAATTTTTTAAGAGCACCAAAAATTCCAAATCATACAGACTTATCAAAGGTTTCGGATAAACCAAAAAAATTGACGTATTTGCAGGATATCAGGAGTTTTTCTGAGTTGGGGAAACCACATGGTGTTGATTATAGTTATTGGAATAAGAGAGCAGGACTTGCTATTGGAGTTGTTTCTATAATCTCGCTTCTCTCAAAAAGAACCGGCGGGGAAATCCCGCCGTGAAGAAAATTCAAGATTAAAGATGCGACCCTATGTTGCGTTGAGTTTTTCGGGCATAAAGATTGATCCGTTTCCGCTTAAAGCCCGAAAAACCGACACCCACACCACCACCCAATTAAAACAAAAACGGCGTTTAAAAGAAGAAGAGGCTCTTCCTAAAAAGCCGTCATTCGTAGGCTTAATATCATTAATGAAATAATCAAGGTTTGACCCCAAGTACTCTCAATAATGCCATCAATAAACTTTACTCCTCTGATTACTTCTCCAAGTCGCTCAGGATGGTGCAACCTGATCCATCGTTTCTGGGCACTGCGACATAACTGAAACGCCATGGTTAATACCGTTAAAGAGGAAAAGCAGCCTCTGACTTTGGCCGTTCTCAGTCGAACAGTTGCAAACGTCGATTCTATCGGATTTGTTGTCCGAATATGCCGCCAATGTTCAGCTGGAAAATCATAAAATGGTCTAAACCGTCTGAGGTATTCGGCTGTTTTACCCAGTTTGTTGAAGGATTAATTGAATTCATCATCATCCCAAAAACCGACTTGCTTTTCCACAACTTGTAACCACAACTTCTTTTTTAGCCCTTGTTGCTGCTACATAGAGTAGGGCACGTTCATGGACTTCTGCATCTTTTTTTATCACAGGGTCAGAGGAATCTGAACCATATCCTTCAAATGGAACAATCCCATCATTAACGCCGGCAATGATAACCCGATCAAACTCTATTCCTTTAACCCGATGCATAGTTGCAAGACGTAGGCCGGGATTTGATTGATCTTCGGCCTCATTTCTCCTTACAAAATAAATTTCAAAGCCTTTACTGGTAATCGCATTTTCATATTGTTTGAGAAGACCGTTGGTGCGTGCAACCAGACACACTTCATTTATTGAGCCGTCTTCTTTTTTAATTTTATTCAAATACTCGGCAATGAAATCAATTTCTTCGTGAAAAGTAACAAAATGCCTGACTTCCGGCAGGATTCCATGCATCAAGGACTTATAGCCTTTCTGGTTATCAATGCCGCCATCAAGGTCATCAATATGAATCCCTTTAAGTAAACCCACTGCCCATTTACGTGTTTCATCTGTGGTGCGATAATTAATTTTGAGTTTTTTCCCTCGGCCAATAATTTTTATTCCGCACTGCCCAAGCACAACCTTGTGTCTGTAAATTCTTTGATGGGCATCTCCGACAATGAACAGGTCATTTTTTGTTTCTTCGGGTATCATCTGACGAATCAGTTTAAAAGCCTGCATGCCCATATCCTGGGCTTCATCAACAACGATTGATTTATATGGCAATACTTCATTTTTTCGTTCTAATAATAATCTTGCGTCCCGCATAGCATCCATGGGTTCCCTTAAACCGTTCTCATTAAGCAATACCCGGTATTCTTCAAAAACAGTCCAGACCGTTTTTCGCATTTTACGATTTAAACGAACGCCTCTGCCCACCCGGGTAGCCTTCATATATTCTTCTGCAGATGTAACTGCCTGGGGCTGAATAACACGCTCCCATTCTTCCCTGTAAAAAGACAGATCAAGATTAAGGTCACTCGGAACAATGTCTAAAGCCTTTTTCCACAGATCATTCGTGCGAGTGCCATAATCAATCTGATAGTCATATCCATTTTTTTTCAGGAATCCGGATACCCATTTGTCAAGATTGATAACCTCGATGCGCCGCATCATTTCTTTTGAACAAATCTTTGTCAGATTTTCCTGAATGTCAGCTGCCAGGTTGCGAGTAAAAGTGGTAAACAAGATTTGATCATTTTTATTCTTATAAAAACTTTGAACAAGCCATTTGGCTCTGTGCATCGCGACGACGGTCTTACCTGTTCCGGCTCCTCCAAGAACCCTCACCGGACCGTTCCAGATACGCTCCACAAGTTTTTGCTGGGATGGATGTAAAAAGATACGCCACTTTTCAAGGGGTGCATTCAAAATGGCTGCCAGTTCAAGATCATCTTCAACCACAAAAAATCGACGTCGTGAGTCGGGTTTTTCTAAAGCAGATTCAAAATCTGTTGTGTCGACTTCTTCCTTCTTATCTGACGTTTCAATGTCATTTAGAACTTCCTCAAGGGAAAATCCTTCTGCAAGAAAAAATAAGGCCTCGTAAGCCTCCTGTGGAAGCTGATCAGCGACTTCATCAAGTTCGCCAGATGTTTTCAAGCTTCGAACTAATGAAAGGTGAATCTCAGGAACACCAAAACGAAGCAGGTAATGGTCTTTTATATCATCGAATAACGCTTTTGCCAGTATTTCAGCCGGTGCTTCAGGTTCCGGTGATTCTATATGAGTCATTGATTCATCGATATCAACAACCTGAAGACTTCCTGTTTCCGGATGTATCTGGTATATCTTATTTTCAGCCCATTTATAGGCTTTATCATGGTGATCAACCCATAAAAGCACATAAACATTTCCCGTATCGGGCTTTAAAACAATTCCCCGGTAAGATTGATCAATACGAACGGATCTCATATTCGGATCTTTGGCCTGGGCTATTTTTTCATAATTAATGCCGTTTGATGTTGGATTTGAGCGAAATTTTGATACAAACGCCATTGCTTTTGCCTGCTGTTTTTTGGGGATCTTTGAAAAAGATAGTAAAAAATCCGAGGCGATGGCTACTTTGATTTTTTTATTTGTCACTGTCATATTGTCGCTCTCTCCTGTCCTTTAAAGAGATTTATATATGCATCAGGATCATTAATCACTTCATCTAATGGGAATACTTGCCAGCCTTTTTTTTCAAAGATCTTGAAATATGCCGATTGTTCAGTGCTTAAAAAAGCAATATGCTTTTCCGGCCAGGAAAG
>JAJRPH010000414.1 GCA_024280875.1 Deltaproteobacteria bacterium
CCGGTTTTTATGTGGCTTATTCATATCATGGCGCGGTCTCCCCCATGTTTTCAAAATGGATCACGGAACCGGCGTATCTTAAAATCACAAGCTTTATTCTTCTTTTTTGCAGTGTATTTTTTATTATTGCATTGGTCGGGATTTTGATCCGGTTTGTCATAAAGCTGGTTCTGCTGGGGGTGGTTGACCGAATTTTCGGTGGTGTTTTCGGCGGGTTAAAGGCTACTCTAATTGTATCTTTTGCCTATATTCTTTTGATTACATTTCTTCCTGCCGGTGGTGTCTCGGTTGTCAATGAATCGAAACTGGCGCCGCAGATAAATACCCTTGCCAAAGGGATCATCAATGTGGTCCCGAAAGATGTTCGGGATTCGTATAACAAAAAATTATCTGAACTTAAAAGGGACTGGAACCGGAAATGATTGCAATAATCGATTATGATGCCGGGAATTTGACCAGTGTGTCGCGGGCGCTTTCCCATATCAATGTTGAAAATGTCATAACCAATGACATTGAATTAATAAAATCTGCGGAACGCATTATTTTTCCGGGGGTCGGGGCTGCCGGCTCAGCCATGCGGAGTCTTATCCGGTTGGGCCTGGATGATGTTTTAAAACAAGTGGTTAAAAATGGAAAACCAATACTGGGCATTTGCCTTGGAACGCAGATTATTTTACAGGAAAGCCAGGAAAACCAGGCCAAATGCTTAGGGATAATTGACGGGTCTGTGCGGGCGTTTTCTGAAATTTTTCAGGAAAAGGAAATAAAAGGTTTGAAAATACCGCACATGGGATGGAATCAAATCACCTTGAAAACAGACCATCCGGTATTTGCCGGTCTGAACGAAAAGGATGAATTTTATTTTGTGCACGGGTATTATCCGTCACCGGAAAATTTGAGCCAGGTGATTGCCTTCACGGATTATGGAATTGAATTTCCTTCCATTATCGGTATGGACAACCTTGTCGCAACCCAGTTTCATCCGGAAAAAAGCGGAAATCCCGGGTTGACAATATTAAAAAATTTCAGCAAATGGGAGCCATGTTAAGTAAACGAATTATACCCTGTCTTGATGTCCGGGAAGGTCGGACCACCAAAGGCATCAAATTTAAAAATAATGTTGATATCGGTGATCCGGTTGAAATGGCATTAATGTATTATGAGAATGGGGCGGATGAAATCGTATTCTATGATATCACCGCTTCCCATGAAAAACGGGACATCATGATTGACGTGGTGAGAAAAGTGGCAGAAACCATTTTTATTCCGTTTTCAGTGGGCGGCGGGATTCGTACCCTTGAAGATATGCGCGATGTCCTGCTGGCAGGGGCGGAAAAAGTCAGCGTCAATTCAGCAGCAGTTAAAAACCCGGAAATTATTTCTCAGGGTGCGGCCGCCTTTGGGAATCAGTGTATTGTTCTGGGCATGGATGTCAAGCATGTAGGAAAAAGTGAAAAAATTCCGTCCGGGTATGAAATCGTTATCAACGGCGGCAGAAAATATATGGGGATCGATGCGCTTGCCTGGGCGCTGAAATGTCAGGCATTAGGAGCCGGAGAGATTTGTTTGAACTCTATTGACGCTGATGGGACTAAAGACGGTTATGAATTGACATTGACCGAATTGATTTCAAGCAGTGTGGATATACCGGTGATCGCTTCCGGCGGCGCCGGCCATCCGGTCCATTTGCGCGATGTTGTAACGACAGGGAAAGCGGATGCGGCATTGATTGCATCCATGGTGCATTACGGCACCTACACGATTCCGGAAATCAAATCGTATCTTGATGACCAGGGGGTTAAGGTAAGGTCCACGTGGTAGGGATGAAAAAATGAACATCCAACGTCCAACATCGAATGATGAATAAAAAAACCAGTCTGCGTAGGGCGGATTAGCGAAGCGTAATCCGCCGTATGTCTACCGTAACATATGATATTTTCTGGTTCCCACGGTCCGCATGGGAACCAGAAGAATTAAATTGCGGAGCAAAGCGATATTCCTTTTGGCCCCGGCTACCGGGTTTATTATGGTCTGGAAGGAAGTAAAATTGTTCTTTTGCTGTGTGGCGGGGATAAAAGAACCCAGAAAAAGGATATCAAAAAGGCTGTGGCCCATTGGGAAGAGTATAAAGGAGGAAAATAATGGCAACTGTAGATTATGAAAAAGGACTGATAAAACGGTTGCAGGACCCTGAATATGCTTCTGAATACCTGAGAGGCATTGAAGGAAGAATCCCAGGAAGTATTCATGCTGGCTCTCCGGGACGTGGCAAAGGCCAAAGGGATCACCCAGGCCGCCCGGGAATCAAACCTTAACCGGGAAGCCATGTACCGAATGTTATCGGAAAAGGGCAATCCAAATCTTTTAAGCCTGAATAAATTACTGGATACCCTGGGATTGACTTTGAGCATCAGTATGAAAGAGACCGCGGCCTGAGATTATAATTTGGATCTTTTTTCTTTGCCATCAGAATCTGATTTTTTACGAGTTTGTCAATCTTGCAAATTTAATTTTTTCATTCGAAAAAATTAAATTTCGGAGCGGAGCGACATCGTTATTTGATGTTTAATGTTGGACGTTCGACGTTTATTCTTCAAAATGAACCGGGAATATCGAATTTCGATGTATTTTCTTTTTCCTTCTGCGGTTCGAAATTCCTTGTTCGATATTCGATATTCTCCATTAAAATGACCAATGCCCTTAAGTTAACGGCATTGATCAATGAATAACAGTAGAGTCCGGCACTGTCAGTCAAAGTAAACGTGGATTTTCATTACCATCACAAAGATTATTTTTTGGCCTCCCCTATTGTATATAAACATACTATAAATCAAAGGCCTATCTAAAGAGGCGTTAAAGTAGGCATTAACAGTCTGGTTATTAGCGGCAGCGGTTAAGGCGACTGCGAGCATTTCTTTTTCATCGTCTTCACGGTAAATAACGCACCATTTTTCTTTATGAGTACTTTCATCATACAGCTTGATCATTACTTTTCCCCCTGAAGGGCCGGCAAAAATCACCTTGCATTTGTGATATTCATTTTTTGCGTGGGCGCTTGTCGAAAAAGTGAATACCAAGCTTAAACTGAAACATAAAGTCATCAATATTAATACTGTTTTTTTTCTCATCACGATCTCCTTATTAAATGTATGGGACTTTATTATATTTGTTATTCAGGATTTAAATCCTCTGACGGAAAGATCTCAATTTCATCTTCCGGCTCAGCCTTATACGTTTTTAGTTGATTTTCAACTTCTGCGGCGGTGATCCCTTTTTGTTCATTTCCTTCCGGGGGTATCACCTCTATATCGCCTTCAGAAATAGCTTTATAAGAACTTAATTCCCGCTTCAGTTCAAATGCCGTCATTCCTTTCTGCCCTTCCTCCGGGGGTATCACCTCTATATCGTCTTCGCAGGGAGTTATTTGTTCGGCAAGATATAATTCCAGTTCTTCTTCCGTAGTGCCTTTCTCTCCCGGACGTTCCGGGGGAATTACTTCCAGTGTGGTGATATCTTCATCTGTTTGTAAAATATTATAGCTTTCAACATCCGTGGGCGGCGATAAAAAGTTTTCACTTGCAGTAACATTCTCTTTAATTGCTCCAGTGATCATCGATTGATAGGTTTGTATTGAAATTTTTTTTTGATCCGCATGAAAAATAAAAACGAAGTTATAGCCTCTAAATATGCGTTGTAGAGCCTGCATTAAATCTACGTTTTCAAAGGAACACGACACCACATCTGATTTTTCTTTACATTGGGCCATCTCCAACTCATATCCCGTTTGTTCGGCCATGAGCATGAGCACTTCTGATATCGGTTTATTTTTAATTTTTATGGTAATTTTCTGATCCGGCCCCTCACCTTGCGCCGGAAGATGATTCTCATAAAGGCCGGCACATGCGCTGTGGCTTGGAATCCATTGAATACAAGCCATACACAACGAACAAGGATAGATCCGTGAGAGCGCAGCGAACCACGAGTGCGACCGGCATGGTCGATAACTAACTGGTGAAAATCCAGTCTTGGATCTTGAAAGGAGGTAACAAGTAGGTGAAGGCAAGGGTGCCCGAAGAAACTTTCTCCCGGCTGCTCAGGAAAAGGGATTAACAGCGGGGAGTTCGCCAATGAGGGATCTGAAGGAAGC
>JAJRPH010000415.1 GCA_024280875.1 Deltaproteobacteria bacterium
TATGATTATGAAGAGGGCCTTATCGTTATTCAGGCGCTCACAAAAGCGGGGGGACTGAATGATAAGGCCGCACCCTCCAGAATCCGGATTATCCGTGCTACGGATGGCAAAGAGCATGTTCTTGAAAAGGTCAAAATGGATCTGCGAATACAGCCCAATGATGTTATCGTAGTGCCGGAAAGTTATTTTTAAACGGCGTCGTTTAAAGTCCCATCTACTGCGTTGCAACAGTTTTTCAGACTTTCAATATACGACGTGTATTATTTCAATCCTGAAAAACTGATGCCACCTTGTATATGGAACTTTAAACTTAGCCGTGACTTTACGGAATTATCATTTTTTAATGGAAAAAACCAATGGATAGACCAGAAGAAATAAATATTAAAGATTATTTATACGTAGTACTTCGCCGAAAAAATATCATTCTGCTTGTCTTTCTTGTTTGTCTTCCGTTCATTTTAATCAAGGCATTTTCTGTCACCCCGCTTTACCAGGCAACCACAAAACTGTTAATCCAGAACAATTACGATCCCTCTTTTTTATCAAATTATCGCCTCGGGTATGATCCTTATTTTCTATCCACACAAACCCAGCTGATCAAAAGCAGCAAGGTTGCGGCAAAGGTGGTGGAATCTTTGAGCCTTGATGAAACTTACACCCGATATTTTCAAAAGAAAAATCAGGATTCATCCATTGCCAAAGATTTGATCAGCTGGTTTAAAAATCTTTATTCAGTGGCGCTGAAACTGGCCGGAATCAATACCAATGATCCATCAGCCAGTCCGACCGTTAAAAACGAATCCAGCACAGAAGAGATAAAAAAACTAAAAATTAAATCTCTTGCCAGAATGGTACGAAACGGCATCACCGTTGATAGTGATCCGGAAAAGGGCGAGATCGTTAATGTAAGTTTTTCTTCCACAAACCCTGTTTTTGCAGCCGATGTTGTCAACACCGTCGTTTCCGCCTATAAACGATTGCTTTTGGAAATGAAACTGGAATCCACAACTCAAACCCTTGAATGGCTGAAAACCAATTCAGACGATGAAAGGGTCAAGCTTGAAGCCAGCGAAAAAAAGCTGCGGGAGTATAAACAGGAACATGATATTTATACGATAAATGACCAGGAAGCAATTTTCCCCAAAAAAATAGCACAGATCAGCGACAATTTGACTCATGCCCAGGCGGAAGTCAATGAGCTGGAAGCGCTATACATAGAGATTAACCGGATCACACCGGAAGAGGCCATAAATCTGCCGGTGGTTGCCGAGAATGAAACCGTCAGTGAACTGCGGCGGCAATTCATTAATAAAGAGCAGGAAATCGCCGGCCTGTCGAAAAGCATCGGGTACAAGCATCCGAAAATGATCCGGGCAAAAAAAGACTTAAACGCCCTGGAAGAAAAGCTCAGTGATGAAATCCAAAATGTGATTCAATCCATTAAAAACAGGTATGAACTGGCACTTCAAAAGGCCAAAAGCCTACAAGTACTTCTGAACAAAACAAAACAAAATGCCGCTTTTATGAGCGATAAGTTTATTCAATATGAGATTCTAAACCGGGATATTGAAGTCCACCGCCTCTTATATGACCGGCTGCTCAGCCGGATCAAGGAATTCAATATCACTGAACAACAGCAGACGATTGATGTCTGGGTGGTTGAGACCGCAGATACCCCGACTTCCCAGATTACCAAGGGACCAAAACGAGCTGTTTTAATAGGTATTCTCTTCAGCCTGGTAGCCGGGATCGGCCTGGCCTTTTTCCTGGATTATATGGACAACACGGTAAAGACTTCAGAGGATGCGGAAAACCGTCTCGGTCTGCCGATTCTGGGTATGATCCCGCTTTTAAAAGAAAGTGAACATGAGATTGAAAAAATTGTTTTTCAGGCTCCCAGTTCCATTATATCCGAAGCCTATAATGCCATCCGAACTTCCGTGCTTTTGTCCTCACCGGACGGCGCTCCCAAGAGCATTCTCATTTCAAGCATGAATCAGGGGGTGGGTAAAACAGCGACATCCGTTAACCTGGCAATTTCCTTCGCTCAATCTGATAAAAAAGTGCTTCTGATCGATGGAGACATGCGCCGGTCCAGAATTCATAAAATTTTTAATCTGGACAACACCTCCGGATTGAGCACTTACCTGACAAACCAATCAGATATCACCATCTTAAAAAACAATGATTTGGATTGTCTTGATATTGCTCCCGCAGGACCTGTTCCGCCGAATCCATCCGAACTGTTAAGCTCATCAAGACTCAAAAAACTTATCATGGATTTATCCGACAATTATGATTTTATTATATTTGACTCTCCTCCGATGTTTAACGTCAGCGACGCACATTTAATCAGTAAAGCTGCGGAACAAACCATACTGGTCACCCGCTCCGGGATAACCACCTATGATGCCGTGGCCAAAGCGTATAAAATGTTAACCGACATCAATTCCGAAATGCTCGGTTTAATCATCAATGCTGTGGATTTAAAGAAACAGCATCGGTACTATTCCAAATATGATGGTCCTTATGGTTACTATAAAAACGACTATACCTATTCATAATCCATAGTTGCATGATTGATGTTCACTGCCATATTTTGCCGGATATCGATGACGGCGCGTCTGATTTTGATGAATCCCTTGAAATGGCAAATATCGCATCAAAGGACGGGATTTGTAAAATCATCGCAACCCCCCATATCTATGACGGCAAATATGCCATTGGAGATATCATCAAACGGGTTGATTATTTAAACCGGCTGCTAAAAGAAAACAGCATTCCGGTTATTGTTTATCCAGGTGCGGAAGTATCCATCGGCCTGGATCCTGGCATGATCCCAAAATATACGCTCAACCATACAAAATATACACTTGTTGAGTTCCCTCATAACCACCTGCCCTCTTTTTCCGGAAAAATCCTTGCCTGGCTCATATCAAACGGGCTCAAACCGATCATTGCCCACCCTGAACGCAATTACACGATAATCCGCTCTCCAGAATCGTTATTAAATCTTTTGGATAAAAACATCTATGTACAGATTACCGCCGGAAGCCTTACCGGAGATTTCGGCGTTGACATTCAATACTGTGCGAAGTTTCTGGTGGATTCCGGGAAGGTCGATATGATCGCCTCGGATGCGCACTCAAAAGAATTTCGCAAACCGGTCCTGAAAGAGGCGGCTGAAGCCGCTGCAATCCTTGTCGGCAGGAAGGCTTCGCAGCGGCTTGTGAGCACAAATCCGGCGGCAATTTTAGCCGGCGAGGAGATCCATTAATTGAGGCAAATCATATCGGCCCGAAAATGAAAAAAACCGCTGATTATCTTTTTTTAACCGCACTATTATTTGCGCCCATGGCATTTGGAACGGTAGAGACCTGGTCTTACCTGATCATGGAAGTCATTATTTGTGCCAGCGCTCTGTTTCTTTATTTTTCTCCAGGCCAAAAAACATTTTATCAGGTGCCGGGAATTATCCCCCTGGTACTTGTCCTTGCATTCATATTATTACAGATCATTCCATTGCCGCAAAATTTTGTTAAATTTCTGTCCCCTGCAACCTTTGATATTTATCACAATTGTTCCGGACTAACCGGGCCCGCCCGCTGGATTCCGTTTTCCATTTATCCGCGTGCCACGATGATGGAATTTCTCAGGTTTTCCACGTATACACTTTTTTACATCACCGCTGTTCAGCTTTTGGCCGACCGACTTTTCTTAAAAAGAACCGTCGCAGTGGTTGCCTGGTTTGCCGCATTGCTGTCGATTCTTGTAATCATTGAGTTTATAACAAAAAGCCTGAATTATCCCCTTCCCCATGGTAAAATCTTGTGGATCAGACAATTAAACCACGGCGGCAGTCCTGTAGGGCCTTATGTAAACCGAAATCATTATGCCGGGCTCATGGAAATGATTTTCCCCCTGATACTGAGCATGTTTCTGGCATTTCGCCCAATCATAACAAGAATTTCATTAAAAAGAAGAATTGCCGATTTTTTTAATCAAAAACGGATCAATAATCATTTTTTATATGGGACTGCCGCGATTCTCATCGCAACATCCATATTATTAAGCCTTTCCCGTGGCGGAATTATTTCATTGACCTTGTCCATGAGCTTTTTTGCAACATTGGTTATTATTAAGGCTCGACAAAAAAGAACAGGACTTTTTATCGCCATTATCATTATCACCGTTCTATTTTTAACCGGAACATCAGGGTGGGATGCCATATTTGACAGATTTGAAAATATCCGGAATCAATCCGGCTTCATCTATGATAACCGATATATCATATGGGCGGACTGCAAAGAAATTATCCGGAACTTTCCTTTATTCGGGACCGGTGCAGGCACCGTCGAAAACATCTATCCGATTTATCGGAGTTTTCCGGGAAATGATATTTTAGAACACGCCCATAATGATTATATTGAATTTTTATGTACCGGCGGCATCCTTTTGCCGGCATTAATGTTTTTCTGTCTTTTTTCAATTTTATTTTCAGCGACAAAATCATTCAATAAACGCCGGGAGTGGTATTCAATACTTCTTTTTGCTGGCTGCATCACATCCATTGGCGCCATTTTACTCCATTCCTTTGTCGACTTTAATATGCAGATCGGGGCCAACGGACTTTATTTTTTCTTTATCCTTGCGCTTGTTGTGTCTGCCGCAAATACACGCATGCGTAGCGGTTTATCGACAACATATTTAAAAAAATCAAAAAAAAGGCCTTATATTTTCGGAATATCAGCCCTATTATTATGTAGCGGCGTAATTTATATAAACGGCGGCGCTTTGATTGCTAATTACCTTTTTTCAGATTACCAAAACATTAATCTTACGCCTGATATGTCAGAAGACGAACTGTACCGAATTTCCCGGGCAGCACAAAGGGCTGCGGCATTTGATTCCTTAAATCCCAAATACCACCAATCAGCCGCCCAGACTGCTGCCATGATGGGAAAAAACACAATCGCCTTTAATGCTTATGCAGAATCGATCAGCCTGGATCCTACAAATAGCCGGCATCTTCACGATGCCGGGTATTTCATCTACCAGCAGGGAAACACTGAGTTAGCGGAAAGGCTTTTGCGCAACAGCATTCAAACCGATAAAAAAGATATGGCGGCATACATAAAGTACGCCGCCATGTTATTTGAAGAAAAACAGATGGGAAAAGGGCTGAAGGTTTTAAAATCCGCTATGTCAATTAATACGGATGCAACCGCGAAATGCCTTTCCCTGATGGTATTGTTCGAAATTAATGAAGATCAAATGGTTCTCGCATTACCGGACAAGGTGGAACCGCACCTGACTTTGGGAGATTTCTTTGATTCCTTAGGAGAAAAGCAAAAAGCGGAAACATCTTATTTAAAGGCTCTGGAATATCTGCCCGATGAAACGCAAATCAAAAAATCATACTTTATTCATGTTTATAATTTTTATCGAGCCCTTAAATCTGATAAAAAAGCATTATTCATCATTCAACAGGCGATTGAATATTTTCCGGAAGACTATAACCTGCACCGTATTGCCGGTGATCTTTATAAAAAACTGGGAATTGATTACCGGGCCGACGAAAAATACCGCAAGGCCCGGATATTGGAATAAACATTAAAACAGACATTCATTCACGAAGTATTTCCCGAGACTGCTTTCCACCTTGACATATAATATTTTGAGTCATATAGTGAGTCAAAAAGACTTAAGGAGTGAATCATGCCACAAATGACGATAAGGGGAATAGCCCCTGAAACTGAACAAGAAATTCGACGAATCGCCAAGTCCAGCCACCAGTCAATCAATCAGGTACTCAAAGAAATCATTCATAAAGAATTTGGGAAACAGGGGCGAGAACCCAAGGCATCGTCTTTAAGGGAACAGGCAGGCGGTTGGAGTAAAAAAGAGGCCGCTGACTTTAACCTTTCCATCAAATCCTGTGAACAAATTGATGAGGATATGTGGCGATGAAACTGCTTCTGGACACCAATGCATATGTCGGGTTCAAATCAGGACATACAGAGATTGTTGATTATCTTACAATGTCAAATTTAATATTAATATCTCCCATTGTGTCCGGAGAGCTGATGTTCGGATTCCGAAACGGATCGCGCTTTGATCAAAACATGCTGGAATTAAATAAATTTCTTTCTCACAAGGCGGTTGATACAATTCAGATTTCGGACATTACAACTGACAGGTATTCGAGGATCGCTACACATCTTAGAAAGCAAGGTACTCCGATTCCCTCAAATGACATTTGGATTGCCGCTCAAACAATGGAAACCGGTGCTGAACTTGTCACCATGGATCAGCATTTTAAGAAAATTCCGGGTCTCATTTTTCGTTTTTTTCAATAAAAATATCCCCTTCGCACTACCCTATCTTTTCGATGGTTTTAATCACCGTCCTTCGCAGGTGTTCAATGCGCCTCAATGTATAATGACTGAGAGGATCACGCTTTAAATCCTTGACCAGCCAGAGCGTGCCATACGTCCCTTTGTCATTTGATGGCCCGTTAACATTTGGTGTAAGGGGAAGCTCCAGTTTCATCAGAGTTTTACGCTTTAAAAACGAGTCCCAGTCATTATCACTGTCTTCGCTTCTCTCCTTATTCCACCAGAAAAACCGCTCATTTTGGCTATCAAATCGTGATTTGTTTTCCATTCTTAATTCAACAAGATCAAACTGAAGCCATTGAACTGCTCTGGTCAGATTTTTCCACATATCTTCAAGATTTCCGGAATTTTGAATGGCCATCTGAAAATTTAAAAAACTTCGTCTCTCCAATGAAATTCCTGCCTCATCCGAGACATCTTTTAACCAGTATCTGAAACTATCACTGCCCAAAAAATCAAGGTATCCGAGTTTTTGCATTCCGATAATTATCGCTACAGCAAAAAGTAGGAGCAACAGGGCGGTTTTGTTGTCATGGGTGTAAACCATTGCAATCGAAAATCCACCCATAAGTACAGTAATGCCGTACAAAATCAATACGGCTTTTTTTTGGGAAAGCCCCAGGGCCATCAGCCTGTGGTGAATATGATCTCTGTCCGGGCTAAATAATTTCTGCCCGTAAATAAACCTGCGCATGGTTGACCAAATGGTTTCCATGAGCGGAAACCCTAAGGCAATCATGGGGATCAGAATGCTGGCTGCAGTTTGACCTTTGAATGAACCCATCATACTGACAGATGCCAACATAAAACCGATAAAATAGCTTCCGCCGTCGCCCATGAAAATGGATGCCGGGTTGGAATTGAATAAAAGGAAACCCAGCAACGCTCCTGCCAGGGCGGCCAAAACCATAGCCGGAACATACCGTCCACCTAAAACGCTGAGAATGAGAAGGACCGAGCATACCAAAAATCCCACACCAGCCGCAAGACCGTCCAATCCATCAATCAGATTGATCGCGTTTATTACTAAAACCACCCAGAGCACCGTAATCGGCAGAGAAAGGCCGATTTGAGCCAAAGAATGCTGTGGGAAAAAAGTAATGAGTTCAATTCGAAGCCCACCGCTATAGGCGATGATGCCGGCCAGAATCTGAACTGAAAATTTGGCAATGTATCCAAGGCGCCAAAGATCATCAATAAAGCCAAGCCCAAATATCACCAGAGAACCGAATGCCAGCCAGATAATTCTTGGGTCTTGAAAAACCTCCACAGAGATGTTTGTTTTATAAAAAAAACAGGATGCGCCACCTAAAAAACAAGCCAGAAAAATAGCAACGCCACCGATACGTGGAACCGGAATGGAATGGACTTTTCTGGCGGATGGCCTGTCCATCAGGTTAAATTTTTGGGCAATCAAAATCACAACCGGGGTTAATACCATGGAAAAAATCCATGATGTTAAAAATATGCCGATTATCGTTCTCATAATGTCACATTAAATATAGGCAATTTTTTGTTTTGGTTATTTTGACGGCTTCGTAAAAAGCTTTTGGATGGCGCTTCGCGTCACTATATCAACAAATAACTTGCGATCAACCATGTATATTTATAAACAATTGCCTGATGCA
>JAJRPH010000416.1 GCA_024280875.1 Deltaproteobacteria bacterium
GGTTGCTTTTGTGTTAATCCGAGGGTTCCTGTTGAGCAACGATAGATAAAACGCTAATCTTATAGTCCTCACTGCTGAAAAACTTTGCATTCCTGTCGGTTTGGCCACCAGTCTGCTATCGATCTCGTCTCTCCGGTAGCAAGCCATATGTTAGCTAGTCCACACCTGTGGCACCACCTTCTCAAATGAACATTTAGCCACTATTCTATTCATAGATTGGCGACGAGATCCCACAAAAAGAGATAAAAAAATGATGATTATTGAGTGATCAAAGATTTTACAGTTTTCAAAAACAGAAATATTATCACTCCAGCTGATCCATTTTAGTGTACCCCAACTTTGCTTTATGTGCCAGGTGAATATGGCGATAGAATTTCAGATTTAAATCAGGAGTATTTCTTTTCGAAATTGCCCCGGACTTTTATTATACCAACGCTTAAAGGCATTCTGCATGGCACCGGGATTGGCAAATCCTAACAGATAGGTAACCTGCGTAACGTTCATCCCCTGTTTTAAATACGTTACGGCGAGTTCCTTGCGGGTTGATTCCAAAAGTGATGTAAACGATGCGCCTTCCTGCTTTAATCTGCGATGCAGTGTACTACGGTTTGTATATAATTGGCGAGAGACCATCTCGATATCAATGTTGCCCTTAGGAAGATTCATTACAATGAGTTGCAGGACCTTTTGCTGTAAGCTATCCTTTTTGCCCAGGTGTTCTAATGATGCTTCCGCCTGCTTGATCAACACGGCTTGAAGATG
Source organism: Deltaproteobacteria bacterium (assembly GCA_024280875.1). GTDB lineage: Bacteria > Desulfobacterota > Desulfobacteria > Desulfobacterales > Desulfosalsimonadaceae > SURF-3. Next base: position 763 of record JAJRPH010000416.1, read on the forward strand.
ATGATTACGGTTAGTGTTTTTCTGCAAAAGATCTTCTTTATTAAAAATGATGGCGTTTTCTTCCTGGTCGAACCTTACCAGAGCTCGAAAGATTTTTTGGTATTCACTTGCATAATCCGGTGCAGGGTGCTGGAACCATACCTCAACCGGATTAATCTGATTCTTTGTGAAATCGCGGGCTTTTAGAGTCAAAAGTAGAAAGCTATGTTCCGGCATCCAGACGTTTTGATGCTCCGGGGAGGTGATGGTGTAGGTAATAATTATCTTCTGGTCTTCCTCTCTTATCTCCCATCTGTCCGCGTTGCAGATCAGCCTGCTGTAGCGACTTAAATGCTTTGCCGCATCCAGCAAATTGTTACTGTCCATCGCAATATAGTTAACAAAATGCATCAAGCCTTTTCCGTGTTCAGTCCATACATGGAGAGCCAGAGCCGGGTCATCGGTCACCTCAATTGCAAATCTCAACAATCCCAATAGTTGCGTATAAGGTATGCGGATTTCAGGATCATTTATGCAGGAGCCCGGGATTCCCGTTCTTTCCTCTATTTTTTTTGGTGTTATCCCCCTTTTACGCAAAAGCTCAAACAGAGCGAGAATTATAACGGCGGAAGTCATGATTTCCGGGTCTGATGTTTTTGTTTGCATTTAAAAATCCTGAAATTTTATCAATATGAAACCAAAGAGTACAAAATGTGAACGTATGAGTATTTTCAAAATCAAAAATATCTTATATAAATAAAACCACAGTTTCAAGAAAAACCATGGTTTCAGGAAAAGCCATCGGAGGTAAATTATATAAAACAAGGGAGTGTCTATCATGAAAATCAATTTTCTGAATCAAAACGCAACGAATATTAGGACACAGGCAATTTCATTCCTTCTATTGCTTGCATTCGTCACCTTTAGTTTTGAAATTAATCTCAGTGAAGCATCGCCGGTGGCGGCAACGACTCCCGATGCTTCCTTTGATTTTTCTGCTGAAAAAGAAATGCTGGCAGAGTCGGTTGGTACTCAGGCCTATCTTTTTGGTGCATCTATTATGACGCAAATGTATTTTCGGAATAAGATGCTTAAAATGGTGGAGATTTCCCAAAATCCGAAAAGTCCGATAAAATTGAGTGAGGCTGCTGCAGACGGTCTGCATTATAATGAACTCATCCATACCCTCAATCTCACCAATCACTTAATGAAAATCGGCGGTACTCCTAATGTGGACACCCGATACTCTATCATTATTTTTAATCTGGAATATGGCGCGCAGGTATTGGAAGTGCCCCCTATTAAAGACCGATATTTCAGCATCAATATAGCGGATGCTTATTTGGGCAACAAACCTTACATCTGTTCACGGAAAGGGGATGTGAACGGCGGCAAGTATCTGTTTACCGGACCCGATTGGAAAGGAACCGCGCCGCCAGCTATGAAGGAATACAAAATGCCTCAGAACAACTTCTTTATTGTTTTTCGCATATATGTAAAAGACCCGCAAACAGATGAAGATAATGTAACTGAAATTCAAAATCAATTTTCACTTAATTCGCTGGACAGATACCAGGGCAAGATTAAGACGGAAAATTTGATTCCCATTGAGCCTATAAAAATAAATAAAGGTGTGGCTTATTTCAAACAGATGATTGGCTTTATGAAAGCCAATCCACCAGAGGGGTGCCAGAATTTCATTTGGAATATGTTTCGACAGGCAGGCGTTGGTCTGGATGGTTCTTTCGACCCTGACAGCCTTGATGAACCAACACGTCGAGGGCTTGAAAAAGGACTTGAGAATGGCGAAAAAATCATTCAATGGCGTGCCAGACAACGGCCTTTGTTTACCAAGTCAGGTTGGAATTATTCCCTGACGATGGGTGATGATGTCGATGATTATATGCACCGTAGTGAATGGGCGAAAAAGGGTTTGATCGTAGGCAGTCCAGCCGAAGCCTTGTTTTTTCTAACCTTTACAGATGGCGAAAGAAATAAGTTGGATGGTTCCAATAAATACACCATCCATATTCCGGCGGATAAAATGCCGCCTGTCAATGCTTTTTGGTCGATTACTTCCTATGGCGCGGATTTTAATGTACTTCCGAATAAGTATTTTCACTATGGAGTGGGTCAGCGCAATAAGCAGATGAAATATAACGACGATGGTTCCTTGACTTTTAAGTTACAACCAGAAAAGCCCGAGGAAGGATTATGGAATTGGATACCAACACCCGAAAGTGGTAACTTTTCCCTGAATTTCAGGTTTTACAACCCTAAGCAAGTTTTGTTTGATAATGCGGATGAGTATCTGCCGCCTGTGGAAAAGGTGATAAGTAAATAGGAATTAAGTTGAATGAATAATGTTCCGGTTCTTCGCGGATTTGAAATGCAGGCATATCGATCACAACAGGCTCTCCAATCCGCATTGAACTATTTTCCAGGAATACATCAACCTGAGGGCGGATATTCATGAGTGGACAGGAACTGAATCATAACACGGCACCTTATCAGTCGCTAATGATCGGGCATAACGAATAAGCTGTAATTATAAAAATAAATACAAGGAGTTGGCATGAAGACAAGACAGGTCATTCCGTTATTGGTAGTCGCGGCATTTTTGGCATTGGCCGTATCCGGATGCAGCAAACAGGTTAAAATAATGAAAATCGGCTGGATGAAGATGACAGCGGATACAGACCCCCAGCTCCGGGCATTCAAGCTGCCCGGACGCCATCAGTGGAAACCCGAGGGGAAAAGGGATATCCAGGAAACCAATGCATTGATGCCGACCCGCAACATCTGGCGCTCCCGCCATGGGGATGCCATGAATTCGGATGAAGTCACGGCGGTGATCGGGCCGGTTTTCGAGCTGGAGTGGGTGAGCAATCCGAGCCATTTTTTCCAGACCTGCACTATGGTGGATTACAAGGGAGATGTCTATGGCAGCCCCAACTGGCCGCAGGATCGGACCATCCTGGTCAAATACAACGGGAACACCGGGGCCACCGAGTGGACCATCACCAGCGACCAGCGCTATACCACCGGCGATCTTCCCCTGGTGTTAGATGATCCTGATAATCCGGGTGAGCAGATTATTTATGCGGGCAAGATTACGGAGGTGCTGGCAGTGAAACCGGACGGCACCATTATCTACCGGAAAGCGAGCGGCTTTCCCGAACCACCGGAAACCATTACCAATGACAATGTTGGTGAGTATGTCAACTGGGGGCCGAATTACAATGCGATTAATGACGGTCTGTTCTGGGTGACTGGAACAGGCATTGTCTGGGGCGTGGACCGCAAAACCGGTGAGCGCAATATCGAACCGTTTTCCCTGCCGGGTGAAAAAGCATTCGCCCAGGAACAGCGTAAAATGCCCAAAGCCTTGCAGCGTCTGGATGAAATTGAATTGCGACCGTTGTTCAGCGGACCGGGAGCGCCCAAGGGGATCCAACTTTCTCATATCGTCGATTTTGTGCTGGGTGAACGCACGGAAGTGGCCAACTATTTTTCTATTGATCAGAAAACCGGCAGCATGTGGATTGCCGGAACCGATCTGGATGAAGCCGATGGTAAAAAAGACGGGATGTCTGAAGTTGGAGCGTTGTATCGCATCGACGTTGTGCCGCAAACAGAGGGCAAATATCAATGGAAAATGAAAATCGGGGCCAAACTTGTCTTTAAGGGGGGGTCCGCTTCCACGCCGGCGCTACGGGGGGACGGCCAGCGTGGATATGTCGGCGATGCGTTCGGTAATCTGGTCGCCCATGATTATGACTGTAATATTGTATGGAAATACAGTTTGGGCAAGGACAGAGGTGCCGACCAGATTATAGGGTCGGTAACGGTTTCATCGGATAATAACGAGCTTTATTGCGTCACCCGAAAAGATGTCATCAAGATTGTGGATCGCGGGGATTATCCTCAGGAGGTCTGGCGGGCCAAGATCGACATGTATGAAAATATTGATTCGCGTTTCAGGCAGCGGAATCTGCTTACCGCTCCAATCGCAGCCAATGGGGTGCTGATTCAGGCGGGCGTCGGTCCGGAATTGAGACTTTTTGGGGATACGCCGATTTTTGCGCCGCTGAAAAACGGTGTCGGGCTTCTTGATAGAAAAACTGGTGAGCTGCGATGGTTTTCCGAAGGAAAAGGCATGGCTGAAGATTCTCTGGCCATGATCGTTCCCACGCCGGATGGCGGTATTCTGGTGCCGCATTCACCCGTTCGCCGGGCCATTGCCAGAGGCATTTTCGGCGATAAAACCTATCCCTTGAAGGGCGGAGTGGCCAAATACGGCCCTATACGGATTGACTTAATGCTTCGAGATATTGCCGTGGCCGGCCATGACAGGGTGCAACGTGCCTATGCGATAAAGGATATTCAACCGGAAGGTGCCGAACGGGATCTGGTCGAGGTGATGGACTTGATTAAGCAGGCCAGAATGGTCGCGCCGCGAGGCTTGAAAGCAGGTGATTTTACTGCATCATCATGGAATAAAACGGATGGGGAATTTAAAACCATTGAGGCGCTGCACGCCGAATGGAAAGTCTCCCATAACGGCAATTTACTGAAGAAAATTACGGATATACTGGATCGGATGACAAATCGCCTGGAAGCATCTGCAGCAGGCTCATCATATTGTATTGAATGATTGATGTTTTGGTTTTTTGCGGATTTGAGGGAATGTCAAACACAAGATCACGATTCCCCCACCAATCCGCGTTGAACCATCTTTTCCAAAGACTCAGAAACCTAAGGCGAGGAGGATAAGTATGTGTGAACAGGAATTGAATCATATTACAGCACGCTATCAGTCACTGATGATCGGGCACAGTGCGGTCGTTATGGCCATTGGTATGGTAGCGGGACTTTTATTGATGTTCCAGGTGCTCGGGGAAATTCAGCTCTGGCCGTTATTCAGCTTCAAAGTATTGGTCCCCGGAACTGAAAGGGCCTGGCGCGCCGCCCATCTCGGCCCGATTCTAAATGGTATTTTATGTATCGTTCTGGCGCAGGCTTTCCCATTGTTGAAACTGAAAGTTTCAGCGCTGAAATGGTCGGCATGGAGTCTGATTTGTATGGCATGGGGAAATACCGTTTTTTATATTTTTTCCATATTCGGAACCAATCGTGGTCTTTCTTTCGGAACGGACAAATTCGGGCAAGGCAATTTAGCGGATCTCCTGGCTTATATTTCAGCAGTGGCGGCAGCAGGAGCCGTATTTATTGCTCTCGGGGTCATCGCATTTGCCGCCTTCAAAAAAAACAAATAAGACCGCATTTTGTTTTATAGAAAACTTTGCCTGAGATCCATTCAACGGCAAGGTCTAAAAGGAGAAAAAAATGATTTCAATCAGACATCAACAGGTTACTAAAACGATATTCTTTGTTTTTATCTTGCTCTGGTCGCTGGCGGGGTGTTCAAATGAACAAGCGACGCGACCACAGGACCTTATCACCGGAAAAAGTTCGGGTCCGTGTGCAGACAAGACAATTTATATGGGCTGCGGGGTCGATGTAAAACAAGGCCCAAAGGGCGAAATCGCCAATGCTTCGCTCATCGATCACTCCGCACAATTTTCAAAAAAGCTGTATAAGATTACTGATGGTGTTTACAGTCTTGTCGGATTTGGCCTTGCAAACGCTCACATGATTGAAGGAAAAGAGGGCATCATCATCATCGATACCGGTGATGGTATGGAAATGGCTCAGGAACATCTTGATGAGTTCCGCAAGATCACGAACAAACCCGTTTCAGCTGTCATCCTTAC
>JAJRPH010000417.1 GCA_024280875.1 Deltaproteobacteria bacterium
CCACCATATGCCGGTACCCGATTGATTGCATGGATTTCAGATCTCCGGAATACCCTTTTTGTAAAAGTGCTTTCACTTCATCAAGCAATCCGTTTTCGATCATTTGATCAACGCGCCGGTTAATCCGCTCATATAGCGCCTCCCGATCATTAAACAAACAAATTCTCAACACGTCAAACGGGCTTCCCTTAAACCCGTGCCCCTTCTGGAATTCCGATATGGGTTTTCCGCTCATTTCAAAAACCGCCAAAGCCCGGATCACCCGGTATGCATCATTGACGTGTATTCGTGATGCAGTCATCGGATCACAGACACAAAGCCTTTTGTAAATCGACTGAATGCCGCCGGCATCCGCTTCAATTTTTAATCGATCGAGAATCACGGGATCAACCGGTTTTGCCTCAAACAATCCATACAAAAGAGCCTTGATATAAAAGCCCGTTCCGCCAACGATAAACGGAACCTGTTGCCGGCCATGTATTTGAGCGATAGCCTGGCGTCCTTCCCGATAGAATCTTGCAGCATCAAAGGGCTCATCCGGATCGACAATATCAATCATATAATGGGAAACCCTGCGCAATTCACCGGCATCCGATTTTGCCGTTCCGATATCCATATATCGGTAGATCTGCATGGAATCGGAGCTGACAATACAGCCATTAAAATCCTCCGCCAGGGACAGGGACAAATCAGTTTTACCGATTCCGGTAGGACCGCAAATTACAATCAATTTCGGTTTAACGCTGCTCGTCATGGTTGAAGTTCCTGAACAATTATCTGTAACAACATTAATCAATTTTCATTTTTCAATAACCAGTCCATTGACGGAAAATTGCCCAAAATTTTATTGACATCACAACTAATTATAGATATCAAGAAAATTTGACTCGTGCAACTTTACAGACACTTACCCCTTTGATTTTATAAAGTTTTCTGTTAACAATGTCGGGATAGGTAATGATAAACGCCTGATCTCACAATTATTTTACAGGAGTGAACTGACTATGGCCAAAGATGTTATAGGATCGGTAATGGTCGTCGGTGGCGGAATCGCCGGCATGCAATCCGCCCTTGATCTGGCTGATTCCGGCTATTATGTTTACCTGGTTGAAAAAGAACCATCCATCGGCGGGGTCATGTCGCAGCTGGATAAAACTTTTCCAACTAATGACTGTGCCATGTGAATTATCTCACCTAAACTGGTCGAGGTCGGCCGGAATTTGAATATCGAACTGATCACTTACGCTGATATTGAATCTGTCGAAGGTTCTCCTGGTAAATTCAAGGTTAAAGTTAAAAAACGGGCGCGGAGCATTATTGAAGACCGATGTACGGGATGTGGCGCCTGTGTTGAAAACTGCCCGGTGACCCAGATGGTTGTATCGCAATGAGTTATATCTGTAACCCCTTTTAACATTATTCTGAATTTTGATTATTATAATTTTTTGGAGATTTGCGCATGAGTAAGGCAGCCATGATGGAAACAGTTGATGCCGTTGAAATTGACTACATTGAACTGGATGACATCATTGAAAAGGACTTTGACCAGGATAAAGAAAACCTAATCATGATTCTTCAGGCGATCCAGAGACATTATAACTACCTTCCCAAACCCGCACTGAATTACCTTTCAACCAAAATCGGCATTCCCATGAGCCAGATTTATGGTGTTGCTACTTTTTACAGCACATTCAGCCTGGAACCGAGAGGCCGCAATATCATATCTGTCTGCCTTGGCACAGCCTGTCATGTCCGTGGCGGGGCTAGAGTAAACGATAAATTAGAAGAAGTGCTTAACATAGGTGATGGCCAGACCACTGAGGACAAACGTTTTACACTCGAATCTGTCCGTTGTATCGGTTGTTGCAGCCTCGGACCGGTTGTGAAAATAAATGAAGACATGCATGGTCGGATCGGATCGGATGAGATAGAAAAAGTATTGGATCAATACGAATAATACAGGTAAGAGGCAGCGATTATGAAAATCCAGTCTTTAGAAGACTTAAAAAAAATAAGTCAAGCTTATGAAAAACAAATATACGTCCCAAAGGGCATCAAGGTCAATATCGGTATGGCTTCATGTGGCATTGCCGCCGGTGCCCGGGCGGCTCTGGACAAAGCCATTGAAACCTACAAGGACAATAAGAATGTTGAAATCTGCCAGACGGGCTGTATCGGCTTTTGCGAGCAGGAACCGCTGGTTGAGATTCTGGCTGCAAATAAGCCGCGAGTACTTTACCAAAACATCACTGAAGACAAAATTATTGATGCCATTGAAGGCTATATGGCCGGTGAGTTTAATAAAAACAAAAAATGGATTTTGGGCCAGTTAAGAGACCCCAGAAGTCTGTTAGATGATGATATCGAAAACCCACTGGATGGAGTGGACCCCATCGACGACATTCCCTTCATGGAAGACATTCCTTTTTACAGCACTCAGGTCAAGATAGCCATGCGCAATTGTGGATACATTGATCCTGACAGCATCGAGGAATATTTTGCAAAAAAAGGATATATCGCCTTTCTGCGTGCGCTGAAAAATAACAAACCCTCCGAAGTCATTGACACCGTCAAGGCATCCGGCCTGAGGGGACGGGGAGGCGGTGGTTTCCCGGCCGGAATCAAGTGGGCCACATGCGCCAAGCACCATGGTGACCGCTACGTTATTTGTAACGCGGACGAGGGCGATCCTGGCGCTTACATGGACAGGAGTATCCTGGAAGGCGACCCTCACAGCGTTTTAGAGGGTATGCTGATTGCAGCATTGGGTATCGGATCCAAACAGGGATATCTCTATGTACGTAATGAATATCCTCTGGCTGTTAAGCGTCTGGTGACTGCCATCAAACAGGCGGAAGCCTATGGACTTCTGGGCAAAAATATCGCCGGGACTGATTTTTCGTTTAAAATTAATATCTCCACAGGGGCCGGCGCTTTTGTATGCGGTGAATCCACCGCGTTGATGAGTTCCCTTGAAGGAAAAGTCGGACGCCCGCGCGCCAAATATGTCCATACAGTGGAAAAAGGATTCCGCGAAAGCCCCACCAACTTAAACAATGTGGAAACATATGCAAATGTACCTGCTATTCTGCTTAAAGGCGCAGACTGGTATACCGGCATGGGAACCGAACACAGCAAAGGCACCAAGGTTTTCAGCCTGGTAGGTAAAATTAATAACACCGGTCTGGTGGAAGTCCCCATGGGCATTTCCCTGCGAGACATTATTTTTGATATCGGCGGCGGGATTCCCAAGAAGAAAAACTTCAAGGCCGTTCAAACCGGCGGCCCATCAGGAGGATGTATTCCTGAACAATTCCTGGACCTGCCGGTTGATTTTGATGAACTTGCCAAGGTGGGATCCATCATGGGTTCCGGCGGCATGATTGTCATGGATCAGGATACATGCATGGTCGATGTGGCCCGTTATTTTGTTGACTTTCTCAGGGATGAATCATGCGGCCAGTGTAATCCCTGCCGTGAAGGCCTGAAACAGATGCTTAATATACTGACCGATATCTGCGACGGAAATGGTAAGGAAGGAGATATTGAATTTCTTGAAGAGATCGGGGCCATGATGCAGAAATTCTCTCTTTGTGGTCTGGGTACATCAGCACCAAACTCTGTCCTGACCAGCATTCTTTATTTCCGGGATGAATACGAGACCCATATACGTGACAAAAAATGCCCGGCAGGCGTTTGTAAACCCCTGTTCCATTATGAAATCGATCAGGAAGCTTGTACCGGCTGTACCTTGTGCGCAAAAAAATGTCCGCAAAGCGCCGTTGCCGGAAAGAAAAAAGAACCGCATGCCATCGACCAGGAAAACTGTATCAAATGCGGTATTTGTTACGAAAAATGTAAATTTGATGCCATTAAGATCTGCTAATAAAAGGAAAGGCTATTCATGATTACTTTCAAGCTTAACGGACAAACAGTTCAGGGCGAGGAAGGCCAATACATTATCCATGTGGCTGAAAAATACGGGGTCGAAATCCCGACCCTTTGCAATCATAAAGCGCTTGAACCGGCAGGCATGTGCCGGGTATGTACGGTTGAACTTTTTGACGGGCGACGATCCCGTTTCGTCACTTCATGTAATTATCCCATCTGGGAAGGCATGGAAGTCAAGACCGATTCGGAACTGGTCCGTGATGGCCGGAAACTGATTGTTGAAATGCTGCTGGCCCGATGTCCGGATGTACCAGCCGTACAGAAACTGGCAGATGATTATGGGATTAAAGAGCTTCGTTTTAAAAAAGAAGATGATACCTGTATTTTATGCGGATTGTGTACACGTGTCTGTGAAAAAATGGGTGCCAAGGCCATCAGCCTGACCGGCCGCGGCGTGGACATGAAAGTCGACACCCCCTATCACCTGATCACTGACGCCTGTATCGGGTGCGGGGCCTGTGCCTCGCTTTGCCCGACAGGACATATCACTTTAGACAAAATCAATACCCAGCACACACATTTAAATACCCAGTTGATTCCGTCGGAATACGATGTGGGACTTAAGGGCCGTAAACCGGTTTATGTCCCATATGCCCAGGCAATACCGAACACACCGGCAATTGATCGTGATGTATGTATACATTTTAAAACAGACGGCTGCCAGATCTGCACTGAGTTCTGCGGTGTTGACGCCATTGATCACTCCATGAAAGATGAGATTGTGGAAGTCGAAGTCGGGGCCATTATCCTGGCACCGGGATTCAAACCATTTGATCCTTCCCAGTTTGACGCATATGGTTATTCCAAACACCCGAATGTCATTACCTCTATGGAAATGGAACGGTATTTGTCCGCTTCCGGCCCCACCAGCGGCCACCTGATTCGTCCTTCGGACCATCAGGAGCCCAAAAAAGTTGCCTGGTTTCAATGTGTCGGCTCCCGGGATTCAAACCGGTGCGACAATTCCTATTGTTCATCCGTCTGCTGCATGTACGCAATCAAGGAAGCAACCATTGCCAAGGAACATGCAGGCGATGATCTGGACTGTGCGATCTTTTTCATGGACATGAGAACGCCGGGCAAGGAATTTGAACGATTTTATGATAATGCCAAGGAAAAACACGGTGTGCGTTTTGTCCGAAGCCGTGTACACACCATTGATCCGCTTCCCGGCGGCAATGAACTCTCTGTCCGTTATGTGACGGAAGACGGAAAAACGACAACAGAAACATTTGATATGATTGTCCTTTCCATCGGCCTTGAAACACCACCTGAACTTGTTGATCTTGCAGGCAAACTAAATATTGAGCTGACACCCGGCAACTTTGCAAAAACCGAATCGTTTAATCCGGTGGCCACATCCCGGGAAGGTATTTTTGTCTGCGGCGCATTCCAGGGTCCCAAGGATATCCCCCAGTCGGTTATTGATGCGAGTGCGGCGGCTGCTACGGCCGGTGAAATGCTCACCAGCGCCAGAAACACCATGAGCAAAAAGAAAGAGGTGGTTCCGGAAACCAACGTGGTGGGTGAACGTCCGAAAATCGGTGTTTTTGTTTGCAAATGCGGCACCAATATTGCCGGTGTCGTCGACGTCCCGGCTGTTCGCGATTATGCTGCCAGCCTCCCCTATGTTGAATATGTTAACGACAGCCTGTATTCATGTTCCCAGGATACTCAGGAAACAATGGCCCAGATTATTCAGCAGAAAAATCTGAACCGGGTGGTTGTGGCAGCCTGTACTCCAAAAACGCATGAACCCTTGTTCCAGGAAACCCTGATTAATGCGGGTCTGAATAAATACCTCTTTGAAATGACAAATATCCGAAACCATAACTCATGGGTGCATAAAAATAACCCGGAGTTAGCGACTGAAAAGGCCAAGGATCTGGTTCGGATGGCTGTGGCCAAGGTCGCTCTGATGGAACCGCTCATAGAGACGGAATTAACCGTCCACCAGACTGCGATGGTCATTGGCGGCGGCATTTCCGGATTAACCACTGCAAAAAGTCTTGCTGATCAGGGATATGAGACGCACCTCATTGAACAGAATTCCCAGTTAGGCGGCCAGGCATTAAACCTTTTTCATACCGCCCAGGGAGATAATATTCAGGAGAAGCTGTCTGAATTAATCAATTCCGTTGAGAAAAACGATAATGTCAAAATTCATTTGGACACGAAAATAACGAATGTGGACGGCTTTGTCGGTAACTTCACCTCCACATTATCTTCCAACGGTAGTACACAGGAACTTGAACACGGCATTGCTGTTCTATCTACGGGCGCGGCACCTTATACGCCGACAGAATACGACTATGGGAAAGATCCGAAAATTCTGACCACCCTTGAGCTGGACCAGAAATTGATTGCTGATGACCCGATGCTCAAGAAATTAAACTCAGCCTTATTTATCCAGTGTGTCGGTTCAAGAGAACCGGAACGGATGTATTGTTCCAGAGTTTGCTGTACACATTCCATTGAAAATGCCCTGGAACTCAAAAAACGAAATCCGGAAATGAACGTCTATATTATTTACCGAGATATCCGGACATACGGAGAAAAAGAATATCTGTACCGTGAGGCAAGGGAAAAAGGGGTTATCTTTATCCGCTACTCCTTAGACAACAAACCAGTGGTTGCCGCCAAAGACGGAAATATTATCGTCACCGTTACAGACCATGTGCTCGGCCGTCCCATGGAACTGACTGTGGATCTTGTTTCACTGGCGACCGCCATTATTCCATATCGTGATGAAAAGCTGGCCAATTTCTTTAAGGTTCCCATGAATGAAGACGGTTTTTTTATTGAAAAACACGCCAAGCTCGGACCTTCGGAATTTGCCACAGATGGGACGTTTCTTTGCGGCATGGCCCATTATCCCAAACCGATTGACGAATCCATTGCTCAGGCTAAAGCAGCTGCATCACGCGCCGTAACGCTTCTGTCTCAAAAAACCATTTTCAGCAGCGGTACCATCGCTGAAGTGGAACCGATGAAATGCGCCGCCTGTGGCGTTTGCGTTTCCGTTTGCCCATACAGTGCCCCTGCTTTTAGTGAAGAAGGCCGTTTTGCCGGAAAAGCGGAAATTAACCCGGTGCTTTGTAAAGGTTGTGGTCTCTGTGTCGCTTCCTGCCGATCCGGTGCAATTCATTTGAAGGGATTTGATACGGACCAGATCTTTTCCCAGATCTTTGAAATGGATGAGGCAATTTAACGCTTGCAGATAAACAAAGCGATATTATCCATATATAAGGATAGACATAAATAAGGAGATATATTGAAATGTCTGAAAATGAACCGAAAATACTAAGCTTTCTCTGCAATTGGTGCAGCTATGGCGCTGCCGATTTAGCAGGCGTCAGCCGGATGGAATATCCGCCCAATATTCGGGTGATTCGAATACCGTGCACCGGCCGAATGAGCCCTAAGTTTATCCTGGCTGGATTACGGCAGGGCGCTGATGCCGTCTGGGTATCCGGCTGACATCCCGGCGAATGCCATTACCTGGAAGGTAATTATTACGCACGTAGAAAATTCGCTTTAATGAAAAATTTTCTGGAACATACAGGAATTGAACCGGGACGGCTTCATTTTTCATGGATCTCATCAGCCGAGTCCACCAAATTCGTGGATGTTGTAAAAAAAATTACGGATGAAGTAAAAACTCTGAATCCGGCGAATAAAAAATATGTCAAAACCGAACCTAAGGTTGATTAACAATGACAGACTATACTGATAAAATAAAAGAAATCGCAAAACGTGTGCTGACTGAAGGCAAAGTTGAAATGGTCATCGGGTTTCGGAAAGGAACCCTTCCCATGATGAACCAGCCTCATTATGCAACTTCCGCCGAATCAGCCAACGAACTGATCTGGGATAGTAACTGTAGTCTCAATCTGGCCAATTACCTGACCGATAAAAAAGGAAAGATTGGTATCGTTGCCAAAGGCTGTGATTCAAGAAATATTGTCACCCATGTGATTGAAAATAAAATTAAACGTGATCAGTTATATATTATTGGTGTCCCCTGCACCGGAATGCTTGATCACTACAAAATCAATTCCATGTTTGACAGTGAAATTTTAAAAGTCGAAGAATCCGGTGACAAGATTACAATTACAGGCAACGGATTTTCTGAAACAAAGAGCAAGCAAGAACTACTTGCTGAAAATTGTGCTGTTTGCACTCACAGAAACCCTGTTGAATATGATGAATTGGCGGGCGACCTTGTTGAAGAGCAAAAAGATGTGGATCAGTACGCATCGCTTACAAAAGTCGAATCCATGTCCGCAGATGAAAAATGGAATTATTTTGAGGATCTGCTTTCCAGCTGCATCCGATGTTACGCTTGTCGTAATGCCTGCCCGTTGTGCTACTGCCCCACTTGTTTTGTTGATGAATCAAGACCCCAGTGGGTGGGAAAAAGCCAGGATCCGACAGATGTAAAGACATTCCATCTGCTGCGGGCATATCACTGCGCCGGTCGATGTACCGACTGCGGTGCGTGTGAGAGGGCCTGCCCAATGGGCATAAAAGTCAGGGAATTTACAAAAAAATTAAACAAGGACTGTCTGGAACTCTATGGATGGGAAGCGGGTCTGTCACTTGATGAACGGCCACCCCTGGATACTTTCAAAACAGATGATCCGGATGAATTTATTAAGTGATAACAACAAATTTTTGACTTGATAAGGGCAAACACTATGAAGCTCATCAAAATTGACCGACAAAGCTTAAACGACGGTATCGAGAAAGCAAAATCCGCTTATCGCGTTTTTGGCCCGGTAAAAGAAAAAAACGACCACGAATTCAAACTATTGGAAAAAAGTGAAATGCCTGATCTGGACTTCCAAAACACACGGCTTTCGCCCAAATCCATCATATATCCACAGTCCCAGGTGATGTTTACCTACAGCCTTGACGAAAGTAAAGACGATTGGCGCATCATGAAGGAAGTTGAAAATGTCAAATCGCCCATGGCTATCTTCGGTGTCCGCCCCTGCGATGCGCTGGCATTTCCCATCGTCCGCCGGAATTTTGACACACCTGACTACCAGGATACTTACTGGGTCAAAGCGTATGAAGCGACCACTTTTGTCGGCCTTGCCTGCATTGACGCCTGCGGCACCTGCTTTTGTACATCCGCCGGTACCGGACCGTTTGGCGAAGAGGGACTTGACGTTCTCATCATCGCCGATGGCGATGATTTTTATGCCAAACCCATCACGGCCAAAGGTGAATCGTTTATCCAAACCGCCGGCTGGACCGTGGAAGCCGAATCTTCTGTGGCTTCAAAAATTGATCAGCTGAAAACAGCAGCGGAATCCAGCATTACTTCTTCAGTCTCGACAGATAAGCTTAAAAACAAAACCATACTTGAACTCTATGATGCCCCTTTCTGGGAAAAAGAAGCGTTTTCCTGCATCAATTGCGGCACTTGCACATATGTCTGCCCGACCTGCTGGTGCTTTGATGTCCAGGATGAAACCCATGGGAAATCAGGAATCCGGATGCGCAACTGGGACAGCTGTATGTTCCCTTTGTTTACCCATCACGCATCCGGCCATAACCCGCGAAATGTTAAGTATGAACGGCTCCGGCAGCGCTTCATGCACAAATTAAAATATTACGTGGATAAATACGATAACGGCATTCAATGTGTTGGGTGTGGACGATGTATTCGCCTCTGTCCGGTCAATATTGATATACGAAGCATATGCAACAAAATGAATAGCTTTGACGCAAAAAATAACGTCTGCGAAGCGACATCGTCTTAGCAAAGGGGGGATATAAGTGCAAAATCCATATTTACCATATCCGGTTCGCATTGATGAAATTATCACCGAAACCGAGGATAAAAGTTTAAAAACATTTAAATTTGTCTTTCTGAATCCGGCTGATGAAGAAAAATTTGCTTATGAATCCGGTCAATTCGGGGAGCTTTCAATTCCCGGAATGGGTGAGATTCCCATTGGTATCGCTTCATCTCCCATGGAAAAAGGATTTATCAAGTTTACCGTGTTTAAAACCGGGAAGGTAACCTCTTACCTCCATGCCATGAAGGTGGGTGATATCATGGGGATTCGGGGCCCGCTGGGAAAGCCTTATCCGTGGGAAACCCTTGAAGGCAAAAATATTATCATCATCGGCGGCGGGTTTGCTTTTACCACCCTGCGCTCATCAATTATCAGCATGCTTGATCCTGACAACCGGTCAAAGTTCAAAGATATTCACGTTATTTATGGAGCCCGTTCCCCCGGCATGCTCTTATACAAAGATGAACTTTCCGCATGGGCGGAACGCGATGACATCAACATGCATATCACTATTGACGGAACAGATGATCCGGACTGGAAATATCTAACCGGATTTGTTCCGACTATCACGGAACAAAAAGCGCCTCCGGGAAATGAAGACACTTACGCAATCGTCTGCGGTCCTCCGATTATGATCAAATTTACACAACCCGTACTGGATAATCTGGGATACAGCCATGATAATATTATCATGTCACTGGAAAACAGAATGAAATGCGGAATTGGTATCTGTGGCCGGTGTAATATCGGGAAAGATTTTGTCTGCAAGGACGGACCGGTATTTACCCTTTCACAACTCAATAATATGCCGAAAGAATATTAATTTTTTTTATATGATATTATAATAAGGCATTATGAAATATCAAAATTATGAGATAAATTTCATAATTTTGATATTGACAATAAATTTGTTTTCATATATTTGACATATTTACTGTAAAATCATATTAACAGGTAAGAAAAAAAAATAAATAATATATATTAATTTTTAAAGGAGGAATATTTCATGGCATCAGTAGAATTTGAAGGTCACACATTTAATGTTGACGAAGATGGATTCATCGAAGATTTTTCAACATATAACGAAGCTTGGGTACAATTGGTGAAAAAAGAAGAAGGTATTGATGAATTAAATGAAGAACACTGGAAAGTCATCAATGTTTTACAGGATTACTACAAGAAAAACGGTATTGCACCGATGGTTCGAATTCTTTCCAAGCTGACTGGTTTCAAACTGAAACACATTTATGAACTGTTTCCGTCAGGACCCGGCAAAGGAGCATGCAAAATGGCTGGATTGCCTAAACCGACCGGCTGTGTATAAAAAGATTACACTACTTAATATTGATATTAAGAAAAGCCCTGCTGCCTTGCATCAGCAGGGCTTTTTTACATTTGATAGGTCCCCTTTACAAATACTTTCTTTTGAAACGCAAATAATTGGGATGTCGGCCTCAGCATATTTCTCCTATATCCTATATGACTCAAAATTACTGATATCCCATTCAGGCAATTGATCAGGAGACAATGATGAAACTGACTGTTACATCACGGGATAAAACACAATTTATCGATATTACCTCTGAAATTCAAAATCAGGTCAACATTCAAGGTATTAAAAGCGGGCTTTGCTTCGTGTTTATTCCACACACGACCGCCGGGATAACCATCAACGAGAATGCCGACCCGTCAGTCCAATCCGATATATTAAATGTTTTAAACACAGTGATTCCCTGGGAACTGAATTACAGCCATTTAGAAGGGAATTCTCCGGCCCATGTCAAATCATCAATTGTGGGGGCTTCGGAAATAATTGCCATTGAAAACGGGCAACTTGCCCTGGGCACATGGCAGGGAGTGTATTTTTGTGAATTTGACGGCCCGCGGACAAGACATGTTAATATCAAATTTATAGAAGATCGATAATGGACGATACAGATAAAACAATACTTAATCGAATACAATCAGGTTTTCCCGTGTCTTCCCGGCCATATGCTGTTATTGCAGAGGAATTCAGCATTTCCGAAGATGAAGTAATCCACCGGGTTCAACAGTTGAAATCAACCGGTATCATTAGGCGAATAGGTGGTAATTTTGTCCCGGGCAAACTTGGCTATGTCAGCACCCTGTGTGCCGGAAAAATTCCGGAGGATAAAATTGAAGCCTTTGCCAAAGAGGTAAACCGTTACACCGGAGTAACGCACAATTACGTTCGGGAAAATGATTATAATGTATGGTTTACCTTTATTGCCCCTTCAATGGAATTAATTAAAAAATACCTGGCGGAAATCTCTTTAAAAACAGGCGTCACTGATATCATTAATCTTCCGGCAACTCGTGTTTTTAAAATAAAAGCCCATTTTAAATTATAAAAATAGACTTTGCGCTGATCGCTTAAAATCATTTTTTAGGGGAAAGATGAAAGATATTTGCATCGCGGTAGTGATTTTCAATGCCAGAGTCGGAGAAACCGGCAATAATCTTGAACGGATGAAAGCATGGATTAAAAAAGCATCCGTGAACAAAGCGGACATTGTCTGTTTTCCTGAAATGTCGATCACCGGTTATCATGTTCGTAAAGAAATCATAAAAGTCGCAGAACCTGTTCCCGGCCTCTCAACAGATTTCATTCAAAAAATCGCACAAGATGAAAGGATTACCATTCTGGCCGGTCTGGCGGAAACGGATTCCAACGGACACATATACGCCACGCATGTGGTCATTACACCGGAAGGGATTAAAGGAGTCTATCAGAAAGTGCATTTAGGCCCTTCTGAAAAAGAACTCTATATTTCAGGTGATGCCATTCCGGTATTTGAGGATAACGGCTTTAAATTCGGCATTCAACTCTGTTATGACGCCCATTTTCCTGATCTTTCCACCGCGATGGCGCTCAATGGCGCTGATGTGATTTTTATTCCCCATGCGTCTCCACGAACCTCTTCGAACGAAAAGATCAAATCCTGGATGCGCCATCTCCCGGCCAGGGCATATGATAACGGAATGTTTATCATTGCATGCAACCAATGCGGGAACAACGGAAAAGGGCTGAATTTTCCCGGCGTCGGTATTGTTCTGAGTCCGGCCGGTGAAGTTATACAGTCGTATGCGGGTATGAATGAACATATGATTATTGCTGATTTAAAAGCACAGGATCTGAAAAAAGTACGCAACCATAAAATGAGATATTTTCTACCCAACCGAAGACCTGAAATTTACAAATGAAAACCACATCACTCCATGACCGATTTCAGCCCTTTCCATGAAAATTCCGAGGCTTCTTTAAAAAGTTCGATAATCGCCTCTTCGGAACTTAACGACCGGACATTGGTACTGATTCCGCTGTTTAAAAGACTTGCAAAACCATGGCTGAATAAGAATCCATGAAATAGTATTTTTTCAGCTTTTTCCTTTGATAAATTATTAAACAAAGGATTGTCTTCCAGCCGTTTTAAATTTATTTCAAAATTTTTATTACTGTGCCGTGTATTAATCTCTTCATAGGATTCATTATGGATGGATTTAAAAAGATATTTTTCTTCCTTTGAAAACAACACATACCCCAGTCCCATATCAATAAAGGCATCCCCGCTCCAGGATTTGGACTGGTAGTTCCGCAAAACCCCCCACGCCCTCTTGACCACCGATTCTTCCACTTCCC